>JAESSL010000117.1 GCA_016764135.1 Alphaproteobacteria bacterium | reverse complement strand
TTGCCAAAGCCGCGCGCACGCTGAAAACCCGCATGATCCACATCGCCGCCCATGATCTTGGCGTGAGCGACTCCAACATCGAATACGCCGACGGTGAATTCTCCGTACGCGGCGCGCCGGAACGCAAGCTGAGCTGGATGGGCGTTGTCGACATCGCCCATCGCCTGATGCACCGTATGCCACCGAACACGGACGCCGGATTACAAACAATCGCCGTCGAGGCCGTCCCCGGCGGGGGTCAGCTGCCCAACGAAAAGGGTGAGGTTCCGATCTATCCCTGTTTCTCCTTCCAGACCCATATCGCCTATGCGGAGATCGACCGGGTTACGGGGCGCGTCGAATTACTGGATTACGTTGTGGCGCATGATTGCGGCACGGTCATCAACCCCAAAATCGTGCGTGGTATGATGATCGGCGGCATCGCCCATGGAATCGGCGCCGCGCTGTACGAAAAGTTCGAATATGACGACTCGGGCCAATTACTGTCTGGTACGTTTCTGGATTATCTGTTGCCGTCCGCCAATGAAATCCCGAATATTCGCGACACCGAACATTGCACGCCCTCGCCACTCACCTCCCACGGCCAGAAGGGCTCCGGCGAAGGCGGCTATTTGGGCGCGCCCGGCGCGGTAGCTGGCGCGGTCAACGACGCCTTAGAGCCTTTGGGAATAGCGATCGACGAATTACCGCTGCGGCCCAAGGATATAGAAGCCGCTATTTTCGAGACCACTAAAGACGCTTAATATTCAGGAGACCTAATTTATGATCGTCGATGTCCACGCCCATTACATTCCGCAAAAAATGCTCGACGATTTATCCAGTGGTCGCGCCTCCTTCCCCAATGTGGAGCTTCTGCACGAAGGCGATGTCTTCAAGCTTGGTTTCGCGGGCGGCGCGCTGACCCGCCCGATCATGCCCAAACTGCGAGAAACGGAAATGCGCCAATCCTGGATGGCGGAAAACAACATCGACATGCAGATCACCGGCGGCTGGCTGGACAGTTTTGGATATGAAATTCCGGCGGAGGAAGGCGAAGCCTGGAGCCGTTTCCTCAACGACCATCTGAGCGAAGCCACCCAGTCGGACGGCAATCTGGCGCCGCTGGGCAGCGTCCCGTTGCAAGACGGCGTCCTCGCCGCAAAGGTTCTGGAAGATTTGCTCAAGGCCGGGCACAAGGGCGCCATGATCGGCACCCAACCCCATGGATCATCCGGCAATCTCGACGACCCGTCGCTTGATCCGTTTTGGGAGGCCGCCTCAGCTCTGGAAGCCGTCCTGTACATTCATCCAATGTTTGGCTGCGGCGACCCAAGATTACTCGATTTCGGCATGATAAACGCCGTCGGGCGCGGGTTGGACACCACCACCGCCGTCGCCCGCCTGTTGTTCACCGGACATTTCATCAAATATCCGGGCATGAAGATTGTACTGTCCCATGGCGGCGGCGCGTTGCCGTTCATGCTGGGACGCTTGCAGCACAACGCCAATATTCACCCCGGCGAATTCGCCGATCCGACCGAAGGCTTTCGTCGTTTGTATTTCGATACGGTGCTGACCGACCCGGACGCCCTCACCTTCACGGCCGGGAAAACCGGAACGGACAAGTTGATGATGGGATCGGACTACCCCTTCCCGATCGGCGACAAGGAGCCCTGCAAAATCGTCCATGACGCCGGCTTCAGTAAAATCGACACCAGCGCTATTCTGGGCGATACAGCTGCGACATTGTTTCAACTGGACGACCACGGGTGCGGCGGTCACCATTAGGCGCGCAATATCAGACGCGCAACCGCAATAGCCGGAGACGGAACAATGCCGACGCCGACCTTGGAGAACCCCAACGATCCCTACGTCGCCGCCCGCGCGCCGGCGATCCCCTTCGAGGCGATAACCGACCCCGCCGCCTGGACCGCCGAGGAACTATCCGCGACCACTACCTGGCGTCACGACTTTACCGACGCGGAAATCAACGATTTGCGCACAGCGGTTTCGAGTTTGACCGAAGACAATGTCGATTTAATGCCCTTGGGAAAGGACGCCTTCCCGCTGCCGCATCTGTCGAAAGTCCTTCGCGAAATCCGGAACGATTTGATTTATGGGCGCGGTTTCATCCACTTTCGCGGGCTCCCCGTGGATGATTTCGGCAAGCGCGGCGCAGCGGCGGCGTTTTGGGCGATCAGCCAGCATCTTGGCGACGGCGTCCTGTCGCAAAACAAGCACGGTCATGTGCTGGGCCATGTAACGGATCTGGGCGAATCGAAGTCCAACCCGTCCCAGCGCGGCCCCTATTCGCGCGAAGAAATCCCCTTTCACGTCGATTGTGGAGATGTTGTCGGGTTGCTGTGCCTCGAGACGCCAATTTCCGGCGGTGAGAGCTGCCTCGCCAGCTCCGTCTCCGTTCACAATGAGCTTTTGAAACGCCGCCCGGACCTTGTCCATGTTCTGGCGGAACCCTACGCCCGCGACCGGCGCGACGAAATCCCGCCCAATATGGCGCCGTGGTACAAGATTCCCGTATTCAATTATCATCAGGGCTATTTCAGCGCCTCTATCGAGCCGACCTATATCGGGTCAGCGCATCGTTTTGACGACATTCCGGAAATGACCGCCGCGCAACAGGAAGCCATTCGCGTCGTGCAGGCGCTTTCTCGCGAGATGCGCTTTGATATGGGGTTTCGGCGGGGCGACATGCAATTTCTGAACAATCATGTCGTTTTTCACACCCGGCTTGGCTACCAGGACCGGGACGAACCGGACCGCAAACGGCATCTGGTGCGTATCTGGTTGAAGGCGCTGGATGGACGCCCCCTGCCCAACGCCTTTTATGAACGCCATGGCCCACGTGACAAAATTGACCGGCCCGGCGGCATCATTGGCCCGGATACGGTGTTGAACGCGCCCATTGATCGTATATAGGCCCCGCCTTGCAACGCTAAATTTTGCGCGACATAATCACCGCCGAATACATACAGAAACAACCTGAGAGTCTTTCGATGGGCTATGAACATATTACGGTGGAACCAATCGCTGGCGCATGCGGGGCGGAAATTGGCGGAATTGACCTGTCGCAACCTCTCAACGACTCAGTTTTTGGCGAGGTAAAGCAGGCGTTCGTCGATCATCAGGTGATCTTTTTCCGCGATCAGGACATCACGGAAGACCAGCATAAGGATTTTGGTCGCCGCTTTGGAACGCTGAATATTCATCCGCGCTACGTACCGCTTGAAGGCCATCCGGAAATTTTTCCGATCCGAAAGGATCCCGAAGTCAAAAAAATCGTCGGCGGCGTCTGGCACCATGATTTGACTCACCTGCCGGAACCGCCGCTGGGCGCCATCCTCTATGCGTTGGACGTACCGCCGACCGGCGGCGACACAATGTTTTCCAGTCAATACCTCGCCTATGAGACTCTCTCCGATGGACTGAAGGAAACACTGGCGGGGTTGGTTGGCGTCCATGACAACCGCATTCAGGCGCCCAAGATCGCGAGTGACCGCAACGCGGAACGCTCCAGCAAATTACGGGAAGGCGCGGACGCGGTGGAAGAACCGGAATGCGAACACCCGGTCGTCATTACGCACCCGGAATCAGGGCGCAAGGCGCTATACGTCAACAAGATCCGCACCCATCGGTTCAAAGACATGACCGAAGAAGAGAGCCGTCCGCTCCTGCAGTATTTGTTTGGCCATACGGAAAAGCCGGAATTCACGTGCCGCTTTCGCTGGCGCAAAGGCTCTATCGCATTCTGGGACAATCGCTGCGTCATGCATCGGGCGTTAAACGATTACCAGGGACACAAACGCTACATGAACCGGGTCACCGTAAACGGCGCACGCCCGGTCTAGCGCCCCCGGCCCTTGATGAAGTTCGTCGCGACGCCTTAGCAGCTAACCTTTAGTCGGCGCGCGAACCGCAAGAGCAGTTCTTTTAAATCAGATTCTGCGACGCGATCCGCCGCGGTCTCGATCGACACCCATTCCCGGATCCTCAATTTGGATTCGGGATAGGTCTCCAACTCGCGCTCAACCTCGAGCGGAAAAACAATGACCTGATACAGGCCCGACTTTTCATCGGATTTTCGGTAGGTATAGGTCCCGGTCCGGCGCATCGCTATAACGCCCACGACCCCGGCTTCCTCCAGGGCCTCGAATTCCGCCGATTCCCGGGCGGTTAATCCGGGCTCGATATTACCTTTTGGCAAAACCCAGCGCTTGGTGCGGATCGACGTCACCAGTAAAACGGAGAGCACGTTCTCACGAACACGATAGGGAAGCGCCGCGCATTGGCGGTGACGGTTAAGCTTAATCATTGCTGCAGATAGGTCCGGGCTGCAGATAGGTCCGGTGGCCGCGCCTGCCAGCGTCTTTAAGTCGAACGATAAAGGAGGTCAAGAGACTCTCATTTCTTCAGGTTTTACAGGGTCCAGCGCAGCGCAATGCAGACCGATTCGGTTTTTTTACGCCTTTGTGTTGTTTTTACAACAGGTCCCCGGCGATCCCGTGATTTTATGCAGGTATAATCATATTATATTACAGTTCCATGACCATGCGTCCACATGCGGAGTTGACGCCCCTGCGGCAAAGACTTATTTCCGCCTTACACGCTCCCTTTTCCCACCGTTCGAGAATAGCCTGTGAAGAACCCTCCAGACGCAAACAGCGACGCTGATAAAAATATTGGCCGAAAAACGACTGTCGATAAAGATTTGCGACGGTTCGTTCAGCTGGAAAAAGCCTCTCGGCTCACCAGTCAGGGAAATGTGAACCTGGGCTTCGGCCTGCTTTTTCTACTGATTGTCTGGATGTTCGCTTCTTTTTTGACCGGCGACAGCAACACCCATTCAATTATCACCATCGCCGCCATTGTCGGCGCCTATATGGCGATGAACATCGGCGCCAACGACGTTGCGAACAATATTGGACCTGCTGTCGGCTCAAAAGCGCTGACCATGTTCGGCGCGTTGATTATCGCTGCGATATTCGAGGCGGCCGGCGCCCTGATCGCCGGGGGCGAAGTCGTCACGACAATCTCCAAGAGCATCGTTTCCCCCGAGGCGTTCGCGAACAAGGACGTTTTTATCTGGGCGATGCTGGCCGCGCTGCTATCCGCCGCGATCTGGGTCAATCTAGCGACCATGATCGGCGCACCGGTGTCCACCACTCATTCGATCGTGGGCGGCGTCCTCGGCGCGGGCGTCAGCGCAGCGGGGATAAGCGCGGTCAACTGGACAATTATGTCCAAAATCGCCGCAAGCTGGGTCATCTCGCCGTTCCTCGGCGGTATAATCGCCGCTTTGTTTTTAGGATTCATAAAATACGCGATCCTCTATAAAGAGGATAAGATCGGCGCCGCAAAGCGTTGGGTGCCGGTTTTGATCGCCATCATGGCCACCGCCTTCTCCGTGTACCTTGTCATGAAAGGG
>JAESSL010000116.1 GCA_016764135.1 Alphaproteobacteria bacterium | reverse complement strand
CGACATAATCCGCCAGTTCGCGTTGAAACAACGATAAAAATCCACAGGTTGTCGCTACGCCATCGGCGCCGTTTTCCACCACATGACGCGCGGCTTGCTTGAAATCATCCAGAAGCCCGTCCGCGCCGCCAAGCACGACCCGGTCCGGCGTTGCGCCGGGCACAACGTGATAACATACCGGAAAAGGCCAGGTATCGGGATGCCCGACATCGCCGGGGATGCGTGGATATTTTGTATCCAGCGCCAAAATGCCCAATCGCGCCTGCGCCGTCATTGCTCAACCCTCCTGTTCCGTAAACAAAACAGCGCCCCCAAAACAAAACGGGGCCGCGCATAATGCGCGACCCCGTCCTGATATCAAAGTGATGTGGACTTTGACTTAGAAATCCATGTCAGGTGCGCCGCCAGCGGCTTCCTTTTCAGGCTTATCAGCGAC
Source organism: Alphaproteobacteria bacterium (assembly GCA_016764135.1). GTDB lineage: Bacteria > Pseudomonadota > Alphaproteobacteria > UBA8366 > JABJJH01. Next base: position 4,014 of record JAESSL010000116.1, on the reverse strand, counting down.
CATGGCTTCGGTCGTGATAATCAGGCCCGAAATCGAGGCTGCGTCTTGCAGAGCAACGCGAACCACTTTGGCGGGATCCATAATACCGGATTTCATCATATCGCAGTATTCGCCGGCTTGGGCGTCGAAACCCCAGTTGGGATCTTTTTGCTCAAGCAACTTGCCCGCAACGACAGCGCCATCGACGCCCGCGTTTTCGGCAATCTGGCGAACCGGCGCTTCAACAGCCCGGCGAACAATACTAACGCCAACATCCTGGTCAGAGTTTTCGCCCTGAATCTTCTTGAGCGCCGAAATCGCGTGCAACAACGCGACGCCGCCACCAGGCACGACACCTTCTTCAACCGCAGCGCGGGTCGCGTTCATGGCGTCCTCGACACGGTCTTTACGTTCCTTGACTTCAACTTCGGTTGCGCCGCCGACACGGATAATCGCAACGCCGCCAGACAGTTTGGCCAGACGTTCCTGCAATTTTTCCTTGTCGTATTCAGACGTGGTTTCTTCAACCTGCGCCCGAATTTGATCGCAACGCGCTTTGATGTCGCTCTTTTTGCCAGCGCCATCGACAATCGTCGTATTGTCTTTGTCGATGTCGATCCGCTTGGCTTTGCCGAGCATGTCGAGCGTCACGTTCTCAAGCTTGATGCCGAGATCCTCGGAAATCACCTGACCACCGGTCAACACGGCGATATCGGCCAGCATCGCTTTACGGCGATCGCCAAAGCCCGGCGCCTTGACGGCGGCGACTTTCAATCCGCCGCGCAGACGGTTGACGACCAAGGTCGCCAGCGCTTCGCCTTCAACGTCTTCGGCCAGGATCAACAACGGCTTGCCGCTTTGTACAACGCTTTCAAGCAGCGGCAGCATGGGCTGCAGGCCCGAGAGCTTGCCTTCGTGGATGAGTACGAGCGCATCTTCCAGCTCGACTTTCATCTTGTCCGCATTGGTGACGAAATACGGAGAGAGATATCCCCGATCGAACTGCATGCCTTCAACGACGTCCAGCTCGGTGTCCAGCGACTTGGCTTCTTCAACAGTGATGACGCCTTCGTTGCCGACTTTCTCCATCGCCCGCGCGATCATGTTGCCGACTTCGGAGTCGCCATTAGCGGAAATCGTACCAACCTGCGCGACTTCGGCGTTGGACGCCACTTTACGGGACCGTTTGCTGATTTGCGCGATGACGGCCTCGACAGCCAGATCGATACCGCGTTTCAGATCCATCGGGTTCATGCCCGCGGCGACGGCCTTGGAGCCTTCCCGTACGATGGCTTGCGCCAACACCGTGGCGGTGGTCGTGCCATCGCCAGCGACGTCATTGGTTTTCGAGGCGACTTCACGGACCATCTGAGCGCCCATGTTCTCGAACTTGTCGGACAGGTCGATATCTTTTGCGACCGTTACGCCATCTTTTGTGATGCGCGGCGCGCCGAAAGCCTTATCAAGAACGACATTGCGTCCTTTGGGGCCCAGCGTGACCTTAACCGCGTCGGCGAGGATATCGACGCCGCGCAACATTTTCGCGCGCGCCTCGGTACCAAATTTTACTTCTTTAGCAGCCATGTTGAATTGGCCTCCTTAATTTGAATTCGCTTTGGGATTTATTCAAGAGTAGCGCAACGATAGCCGTCGCTTACTCTATAATTCCCATGATGTCGGATTCCTTCATGATAAGCAGATCTTCACCGTCCAGCTTCACTTCGGTGCCTGACCATTTACCAAACAGAATCCTGTCGCCCTTTTTTACGTCGAGCGGCGTAATATCGCCGTTCTCGTTGCGCGCGCCAGAACCAACGGCGACGATTTCGCCTTCCGATGGTTTTTCCTTCGCCGTGTCGGGAATGATGATCCCGCCCGCGGATTTTGCGTCTTCCTCAACCCGCCGAAGCAGAACACGGTCATGCAGTGGTCTTAAGCTCATTTACCAACCTCGTCAGCAATATTGAAATCAAAAGGGGAAAAGTTTTAGCACTCGTCCCCCTAGAGTGCTGCCGGACATTTAAGTTCATCCCCCCGGCGCGTCAAGGGCGGGAGAAAAAATAACCGTCAATTGGCGCCGCTTTGAACAGCCCTGGCGCCCGCCAACATTGTTTTTACGCCGCCGAAACGCTATGGCACGAAGATGCTCCGATCAAATAGCCAGATCAATTAACGTGACCGCATCTGCCCCTCAATCTGAAGCTCGGCCTGCGTTAGGCATCGGGCTGATGACGTTGGCGCTATTTTTACTGACCGTCAGCGACGCCATGACCAAGACGCTGGGCGAAAAGTTCGAAGTCAGTCAGATCCTGTGCCTGCGCGCCGTCTTCATGATGGTTCCCATCGCCATCATGACCGCGCGCACTGGCGGCTTTCAAAGCCTTCGTGTCAATCGGGTCCGGGACATCCTTCTACGAGTCGTCTTGTTTATCCTGACAACGGTGCTGATTGCGACCAGCATGATCCTGTTGCCCCTGGCGGACGCCGCCGCAACCCTGTTCGCGGGCCCCTTGTTCATTACCGCCCTGGCGCCGTGGCTGCTGGGCGAAACTGTCGGTTGGCGTCGCTGGGCCGCAGTCATCGTTGGGTTTGTCGGGGTGCTCATCATGCTTCGCCCGACGCCAGAGACCTTGCAACCGCTCTCGCTGATCGCCCTAGCGGCCGCGTTGAGCAGCGCCTTTCGCGATGTCATCACCCGAAGGATCAGCGCAACCGAAACCACCAACGCGATTATGTTCTGGTCAACTCTGGCGTTGATCGGCGCCGGCGCGGCGACGTCGTTTTGGGACTGGGAACCCGCAACGATCATAGACATGATCTGGTTCGCCCTGTCCGGATTTTTGATCGGAAGCGCGCATTACATGATGATAGAATCCTATCGCGCTGCGGAAGCCTCCGTCGTTTCGCCGTTGAAATACACCGCAATATTATGGGCGGTCGCGTTGGGGTATTTTATTTGGGGCGATACGCCGGATGCGTTTATCCTGAGTGGATCCGTCCTCGTGGTCAGCAGCGGCCTCTTTATTTTGTACCGTGAGACCCGACGTTAAATTTTATACCAAAAACCCAGCATTCGGTCCGATCTGATTTTTTATGTGGAGGTTAACATAATATTATTGCGCACCCCTTAACATAAAACTAATAGTTGCATAACAAGACCCTGCGGATTGGTCTTAGGTTGATTTCGCCAGTACGGCCTGCCTCAGATAGTCGACACAAGGATTGTCAAAACGTGCAAGACACTGACAACATCCCGACCCAACAATCTCTCCTGGAAGAGATCGCCAATCTAAAACACGATCTGGCCATCCACCGCGACACGGAAGCACGCTTGGAAAGACATGCGTCGGAGTTGGTCGGCATTGCAGAAGATCTCGACGCGACGCGGGCGGATCTTCAGAACCTGGTCCATCAGCGCGACCGTTTTTTTTCGATAATCGCGCATGACCTGCGGAGCCCTTTCAACGCGTTGTTAGGCTTTACAGAATTACTCGCGTCACAATCCCAAAGTCTGCCGCGCGCCTCTATTCAGGAATATGCGAATTTAGCGCATGTCGCAGGTCGACAAACTCACAAGTTGCTGGAAAACCTGCTGGAATGGTCGCGCCTGCAAACCGGCTCCATTACCTATAATCCGGCAAGTTTTTTACTCACGGATATCGCGCAGGACGCCGTCGCGCTATTTAACGCCACGGCGGCGGCGAAGGATATCAACCTTCACTCGGATATTGAGGTTTCCAGCGCGGTGATGGGCGACCCGATCATGGTCGACACAATTCTCCGCAACTTGATCGACAACGCCATAAAATTCACCCCGAAGGGCGGCGAAATCCTGGTTTCCGCCAAACAGGTCGATCATCGCGTTACAATCACCGTGCGCGATAACGGCGTCGGCATTTCGTCGAAAAATATCGCACGGCTGTTCAAACTGGACGACAAGGTTTCCACTTCCGGCACCGATGGCGAGCTCAGCAGCGGGTTGGGCCTGCAACTCTGCCACGAACTGGCGGCGTTGCATGGCGGCCCCATCACGGT
>JAESSL010000115.1 GCA_016764135.1 Alphaproteobacteria bacterium | reverse complement strand
GAAGCGGGCGCCTGGCGGGTTGTGTCCTACTGGTCTTCGCTGGCCTGGGACCCCGAGGGCGGTGAAAAATTCATTCGTTTTCTGGGGGTGTACCGAGATACCTGCATTAAGCTCGACGGGCGCTGGTTGATCCGACAAAAAATTATCGACCCTTGGAGCGGCGACGGCGTGCCCAAGGGCGATGCGTTCGCACCAGGACTTCTTTAACGGCGCGAGATTCATTTGACGTACAGACGACAAATTCAAAAGCGGGGGCTTTAAAGCCACGCTCACGGGTGGGGAAACGGGAATGACCACGTTGAAAATCGGAGACGCGCCAAAGCGGCGTGAGGATTTGCGTTTTCTGACCGGGGGCGGTCGCTATCTGGACGATATAAATTTCGACGGCGCAGCCCATGTCTTTATTTTGCGCTCCCCCTATGGCCATGCGGACATCAAAGGCATGGACCTGACCGACGCGCTGGCGGCGCCGGGCGTGGTCAAAATCCTGACCGGCGCGGATCAGGATGCTGCGGGCATTCAACCCATGCATCCGACCGAACGAAAAAACCCGCATTCGGGAGAACCGTTCATCTACCCCGATCATTATCCGCTGGCCAAAGGCATTGTCCGATATGTCGGGCAAGCGGTGGCGCTGGTCATTGCGGAGACGCGCAATCAGGCGCGCGACGCGTCGGAGTTGATCGACATCGATTTTGACGAACGCCCCGTCGTCACCAGCATCGCCGAAGCGCGCAAGGATCCCGCCAATTTTGGACTGCAATGGCGCACCGGCGACATCGCCGGCGTCGAGGCGGCGCTGGAATCGGCGGCGCATGTGACCTCAGTCAACCTTCATAACCATCGCGTCATCACCAACCCGATGGAGCCGCGCGGCGGGGTGGGCGTCTTTGACCTGGAGCGCAACCATTATACGCTCCATGTATCGGCCCAAAGCCTGCACACGACGCGCAACAACATCGCCCTCTCGCTGGGGGGCGGGCCGGAGAGCGTCCGTCTGATGGCGTCCGACGTCGGCGGCGGCTTCGGGTCTAAAAACTTCATGTACGCCGAGCATGTACTAATGTTATGGGCGGCGCGCGAAGCCGGACGCCCGGTCAAATGGCTGAACGAACGCAGCGAAGGATTTTTGTCCGACCAACAGGCGCGCGGTCATGACGCCTACGCCCAACTCGCGCTGGATCGCGAGGGCAAGTTCCTCGCGATGCGGCTGGAAGGGTGCGGCGATCTGGGCGCCTATCTGACCGGCGGCATGGGGCGATTGCACACGGAGCAATTCGCCACGCTGCCGGGCGGCCCCTACATCATTCCCGCCATCGAGCTGAATATTCAGGCGGTCTACACCAACACCGCGCCCATCGGCGTGACCCGGGGGCCGGGCTTTGCGGAATCCGCCAATATCATCGAACAGCTGATCGATCGGGCCGCCAGCGAGATGGAGCTGGACCGCTTCGAGTTGCGTCGTCGCAATCTGGCGCCCTCGGCGCCTTATGTGCACACCATGGGCCTGCCCATCGACAGTGGCGCCTTCCCGCAAAATTTCGACGCCGCCATGGCGCGGGCGAAGGACGGCTTCGAAGATCGCCGCCGTCAGTCGGAGGCGCAGGGAAAACGGCGCGGCCTTGGCGTCGCCTATCACATCAAGGCGACCTTCGGCGTGCCGGTGGAGAATGTTGAACTCTGCTTTGACGAAGACGATCATTTGACGCTGAAGACCGGCACCCAATCCATCGGACAGGGACACGAGACGACCTTTCCGCAAATTCTGTCGGATCTGCTGGGCGTGCCGTTTGACCAGATCCGCTATCGCCATGGCGACACCGATTTAACCCCAAAGGGCGGCGGGCATGGCAGTTCGCGCGCGACCTCCATGGCCGGGACCGCGATGTTCCGCGCGTCGGAGGCGGTCATTGAAAAGGGTAAGCGGGTCGCCGCCGATGCGCTGGAGGCCGCCGAGGCGGACATCGTTTTTGAGGATGGCCAGTTTCAGGTTGTCGGCACGGACCGGGCGCTGGACATCATGGCCGTGGCGCGACTGGCGCGCAAAACAGATGAACGCGGCCTGGACAGTTTTTACGAACACAACCGCACGGCCCACACCTTTCCCAATGGTTGCCACGTCGCGGAGGTTGAAGTTGATCCGGATACCGGCGCGGTGACGCTGACGCGCTACACCGGCGTCGATGATTACGGCTCTATCATCAACCCGACCGTCATTGCAGGGCAGGTGCATGGCGCCATCGCCCAGGGCGTCGGCCAGGCCTTGATGGAAACCGCCGTGTATGAAAAAGGCACCGGTCAGCTTCTGTCCGGCTCCTTCATGGATTATTCCATGCCGCGCGCCGGCGATTTGCCAAACTTCGATCTGAGCTTCAATGAAATCGCCTGCACGACCAACCCACTCGGCGTAAAGGGCAGCGGCGAGGCCGGCGCCATTGGCGGCTTTCCCGCCGTCATCAATGCGGTGCTGGACGCGCTGGAGCCCTATGGCGTCACGGCGTTAGTGGGCCCGGCGACGCCAGAAAACGTCTGGCGCGCCATAAAGGACGCCCATACGGAATAGTTGAGGCCGAAATAGGCGGAAACAAAACAAGAAGCCGCGACACAATAACGTCTGGATTTTACGCAATTCAGACGGCACGATCATCGTAACAGTTTCAACGATATATAATATTTGAAGGAGAAATGTCTCATGGCCTGGAAACGCGTGGTGTTGGAGATCGGCATGGGAACCGATATTCGTGGCGGCGGCGGCGATCATACAAAGGCGGCGGTCCGCGCCTTGCGCGACGCCTTGTGGCACAATTCGCTGTCGGTGGCCGCAGCGCTGGGCCTCGATGTCGATTCAATGCGGGTTGAAGTCACCATCGGTACGCCCAAGCCCGAGACCGTCGACAAGGCCGCCGTACTGGCCGTGTTGCCGCACGGAACCGGCACCGTGAACGTCGTCGAAGGCGGCCTGGAGATTCCCAATGACGCTGGCACGGACGTCACCGTCATCGCCAACGCGGCCGCCGTCGTGCGGTTGGATCTGCCGTAAGCCGAATTTCGCACAAGACAGCGATACGAATATCGAATAAAGGAATACATCATGACGGCGAAACGCGTAATTCTGGAAATGGGAACCGGCAACGATCTGCACGGCGGCGACTACACCAAGGCCGCCATTCGCGCGGTGGAGGACGCCCTGCATCATAGCTCTCTCACCATGATCCGCACATTGGGCGTCAAAAAAGAAGACGTGCTGGTAGACGTCACCATCGGCGTCCAAAAACCCGACCAGGTCGATACAGCCGCCGTCAAAGCCGTCCTGCCCGTTGGACAGATTTCAGTCCGCGCGGTGAAGGGCGGACTCGACGTCGAGGATGACGAGGTCGACGATATCGCCGTCATCGCCACCGCCGCAATCGAGGTCCGGCTCGACCTGCCATAACCATGGGATCATCCTGATCATGAAAGACATTGGATCCTTCGACCTGCGCAACGTTGATCGGGCTTTTCTGGATGACCCCTACCCGACCTATCACGCGTTGCGCGACGATGATCCGATCCATGAATGCGCGGATGGCAGTTATTTTCTGACCGGCTATGACGAAATTCTGGCGGTGTACCGCGACCATGCGCGGTTTCGCTCGGACAAGAGAGTCGACTTCAAACCGGCCTTTGGCGACAGCGCGCTTTTTGAACACCACACCACCAGCCTCGTGTTCAACGACGCGCCCTATCACACCCGCGTACGATCCCTGCTGGCGCCCGCCTTCACCCCGCGCGCGCTGGAAGAATTGCGGCCCCGGGTCGAGGCCTTCATCGACGCGCGGCTGGACGAGATGGCCGAGCGCGGCGAATTCGATCTCATCGCCGATTTCGCCTCCCCCCTGCCCGTACAATTGATTGGCGACATGCTGGGCGTGCCGGAGAGCGAACGCGAGCCCTTGCGGGCCTGGTCGCTGGCCATTCTGGGCGCGCTGGAGCCCACGCTTTCAAAAGAGGGCTTCGAGGCCGGTTGCCGCGCGGTCGAAGATTTCAAGGCGTTCCTGAAAGATCTGATCGACCATCGCCGCACTCACCCGGCCCCCAGCGATCAGGGCGAAATCCTGTCCAAGCTGATCGACGCGGAGTGGGATGGCGAAAAGCTGAGCGAGATCGAACTGTTTCACAACTGCATTTTTCTGCTGAACGCCGGGCATGAAACCACCACCAATCTGATCGGCAACGGGATCGACGCGCTGTTTCGCTTTCCCGACGAGCACGCGCGTCTGCGCGCCGATCCAAATTTGATCAAACCGGCGGTGGAAGAAATGCTGCGCTACGAAAGTTCCAACCAGCTCGGCAATCGCCGCGCCGCCGAGACGACAACCATCGGCGACAAGCAAGTGCCGGAAGGCGCCTATATCCATTTGTGCATCGGCGCCGCCAATCGCGACCCCGCGCATTTCCCCGACCCGGACCGCTTTGACATTGCGCGGCGTCCCAACCGTCATCTGGCGTTTGGCAATGGCATCCACACCTGCGCCGGCGCGGCGCTGGCCCGCATGGAAGGACAGGTCGCCATCGGTAAGCTGGTCGAGCGCTTTCCTGACCTTCACGCTGACGGGGCGCCAACGCGCGGGGGACGCGTGCGCTTTCGCGGTTTTCTGACATTGCCTGCGGCGATTTAGCAAGTCGCGGAGATGTCGTGAAACGCCGCATAATAACGCCTGAATAATAACGCCCTGCTTGCAGGCGTAATTTTAGGAGCCGCCATGACGGACAACGCGACACCCACGCCAAGCTCGACTCCAACCAAAATGCAAAACATCGCGACCGGCCCCGTTGTCCTGCCAGTGGCGATCGGCGATATCCTTGAAATTCTGGCGCTCGGCCTGCGCGATTTTCGGACCGCTCCGTTTTTTGGTCTCTTTGTCGGTGGGCTTTATATGGCGGTCGGTTGGATTCTTATCCTGTTGCTGATCCGCTTTGAACTACCCTTTCTGGTCTATCCGCTGGCGGCGGGATTCGCCTTCATTGCGCCCTTTATCGCCACCGTCTGTTACGCGGTCAGCCGTACTCTGGAGCGGAACGAGCCCCTGTCCTGCGGCGCTGTACGACGCGCGGTCTGGGGTGCGGCCCGGCGTGATCTGGGCTGGATGGCGCTCGTCACCGGGTTCTCCCTGTTCATCTGGATGGACATCGCCGCACTACTATTTTTCGGCTTTCTGGGACTGAAGGCCCTGAGCGCCCCGGAGCTCTTGCAGGAAATATTCACCACACCAATGGGGCTTCTGTTTCTCGTCATTGGCAATGGCGTCGGCGCGGTGATCGCGCTGGCGGTCTTTTCGTTCTCGGTGATTTCGTTCCCGATGCTGTTCGACCGCGACACGGATTTTGTCACCGCCATGATCACCAGCGTAAGGGTCGTCACGACAAACCCAGCCGCCATGATCGCCTGGTGCGTGACAATCGCGATCCTGATTGGCCTGTCGCTGCTGTCCGGCCTGGTCGGATTGCTCGTCATCCTGCCCGTGCTCGGACACGCCTCATGGCACCTTTATCGACGCGCCGTTTCCGCCGCGCCGACAAAAGAATAAGGACGCCAGACGGCGCCAAACACCGACTGTTATCGACTTAGAATCCCGGCGATCTCGTCTTTCAGCTTCATGCGCTGCTTGCGCATATCCGTCTCGGAACTATCCGCCACGGATTCCGCGCCGCTCTCCGCGCGGTGAATGGTTCGGTTTATCGTATGATACTCGTCCGCCAGCCGCGCGAAATGCGCATCGGACGATTTCAGATCATGAATTTTCTGGGTGTGCTCCGGAAATTCCTCGGCCAGCTCATGCGGCGTGTGGGCCATGGTGAATTTGTATCCTTCGGTTTATTTGCGTTACCGAATAAATACACGTCGCGCCCCGGTTTGATGATGACTTACATCAATCTTTGCCGCCATCGTAAAACCAAAAAACAAATTAAATTCAAAAAAATAATTTTGTATGGGTTAACATTCTTCTTCTGGAAATTCTTGAGTTCGAACAGCATCATTTGCAGCAGCTAAAGGACCTTTAAAGGCCCTTTCTAATTTCGCCATAGATGCAACCTGCCAGCCAATAATTTCGCCCCAATTATCTTCATTATAGCCATCGAAAGGCATTCTATACTGTATTCTCGAAGCCTTTATCGAATCTAGGCGTTTCCATTCAAGATTATCGCCGAAAACCTCTTCGATTTGAATTTTTTGGCCATGAAGAAAATCAAAAATAAATTTGTTCTCAAATTTTTCTGAGCGAACAATCGATATTTCTACTCTCGCTTCTTTTTGGCCAAATATTATGGTGTAAGGAACACTCCTCACGCCCGATCCGGCATTTACCCAATGATCTTGACTAGGATTTACATTGTCAAAAAGTTGAATTGAACTTTCCCGCAATGCTTTCAATGCAATTTCCCAAAACTTTAAACGGACAATATGTCTCTTTTTCTTTGTAGATTCCGCTGTTTTTTGATCGGCCTCTTTAACGGACATACCGATCATAAATTCTTCTGCCTCACGCGTCGGTATAATTTGCTCTACACCCAGAAGTATCAGTTCTTCGAGTTGATAGGGGGTAACCTTAAAACATTTTATTTGCACTCCATGGCTCAAAAGCCAGAGAGCTGTCGAAGTAACTTCTTTTCGAAATTTTGCTGCAACCAATATAATGTTTTGTTGATTTCCACCATTTAAGACAACTTCATCTATATCTTGGACATCTAGAAATTCACATATTAGTTGTTGTGCATCACCTCCACCAAGGTATCGATTTAAGTAATCTTGATAAATTCCTATAATTTGAGTTTTGTTTAAGCTTGAACAGTAAGATGCATATTTAAGCGCCTGCCAAACAACATTTTTTCCGGAATCATCCAATTTGTTTTCTATTATTACTAGATTTGCATCTTTATTTAGGGCTAAGAGATCAAGTCGCTCACGCGTATCGTCAAAACCATCAAATTCTTTTTGAACGATCAATAACTCTTCACCCAATGCCTCTGGTTCATTGGCGATCCATTCCTGTAAGTGATCTTTTTCGCTGAACTTGAGTTCGGCAAAGCGTTTTATAGAAAGTCGTTGGATTCGGTTTTTCTCACGATTGATTTGGTACAACTTTCCTCACTCCCTCAAAGGTACAGGAT
>JAESSL010000114.1 GCA_016764135.1 Alphaproteobacteria bacterium | reverse complement strand
GACGCTTGTTGAGATTCTTGCCCCATCGGAGATCTTCAGCGCCGAACCTATCGGTTAATCACCACTCGAGGCGGCGTCAAAGCTCGCCTTGAAATCCACCAGCGCGGCCTTCACCTGCGCGATCACGCCGCTCCAGTCGAGCGGCGCATCTGGTCGAAACAGACGCATCGACGGATACCAAGGCGTATCAGAGCGGTTCAGCAGCCAGCGCCAATCAGGCGCATAGGGCAACAATGTCCATACCGGGCGCGCCATCGCGCCGGCCAAATGCGCCAGCGAGGTATCAACGCAAATAACCAGATCCATCTCCGACAACACCGCAGCGGTATCGGTGAAATCCCGTAAATAGGGCTGCAAGTCATGGACCAACGCGCCCGCGCCGGATTGCGCAATCTCATCGGCGGGTGGGCCCAGTTGCAGACTAAAAAATGTAATCCCCGGCATATCAATCAGCGGCATAAAGGTTTTGAGCGGCGTAGAGCGATTGCGATCATTCCGATGGGTGGGCTTCCCGGCCCAGGTCAGACCGACCTTCAAATGTCCCTTCGGCGCAGTGATGGAGTGCGCGCCCGGCGGCGGCGTCAGATATGGCATTGCGCCAGGCACGAGGTTTTCTGATTCACCCAGAAAATGCGGCGCCGACAGCAAGGCGACTTGAGCGTCAAACGCCGGCATGAGAATTTTCGCATCATCGCTATCTTCACGCGGAATGATGTCGACATCCCGCCCAATCGCACTGCCTTTAAACAAACGCGCCAATGGCGCCTGACATTCAAAAATTATGCGCGCCGCCTTTTCCTTCAATAAGGGGAGGTAGCGAAAAAACTGGATGGCGTCGCCAAAACCCTGCTCCGCGTATACCAACAAGGTTCCAGATTTACCGGAGGCGCCAGCTTTAAGCGTCTCCCCCGTCCAGACGGGCTGTGTAAAGTCTCGGGTTTTGGCGTCGGCAATTTTCCACCGCCATTCATAATCGGCAAACCCGCGGCGCATATCGCCATCCAGAAGACGCGTCAGCGCCCGATCCCAATGCAGTTCCGCCTTGTCGTATCCCTTGACTTCAGCGTCCTTGAAACAGGACATGGCGGCGCTCAAATCGCCAGAATCCCGTAACGCCAAGGCCAGATTGTAATAAAACGAACCATCTTCAGGCGCCAGTTCGACCGCCTGCCGATGGTGGTCCTGGGCCTCGGTCAATCGTCCGGCGGCGCGCAGCGCGTTGCCCAGATTAGACAGCGCGCCCGCGTCGTTCGGTTTTATCGCGACGCCGCGAAACAGGCTGGCGACGCCCGCGTCGATATGGCCCACCCCCCGCAACGCCACGCCCATATTAATCCAGGATGGCGCGTGTCCCGGCGCACGCAGCAATACCTGCTGGTACAGGGTGATCGCCTCGGCCAACCGGCCGTCCTGCTGATGCGCCGCCGCGGCGTCGAACTTTTCCATCAACGCACGTCGGACGTCTTCAGGCAGAGCAGCGTTTTTTTCAACGGGCGTTTCCGGCGCACTCATGTCACGCGGCCTTGTCGAGAAACCCTCGAGTCAGGGCTTCGGCGATCTGGACTGTGTTCAACGCCGCGCCCTTGCGCAAATTATCGGCCACCACCCAGAAACTCAGACCATTTTCCACGGTCGGGTCTTCGCGAATGCGACTGACGTAAACAGCATCCTCGCCGACGCACTCAACAGGTGTGACATACCCATCATCGACCCGATGATCGACGACGACGACACCCTCTGCGTTGCGCAACGCCAAACGCGCTTCTTCCGTCGAGATTGGGCGATCAAATTCGACATTCACCGCTTCGCCATGGCCAATAAAGATTGGCACCCGAACGCAGGTCGCGCTCAACTTGATGGAGGGGTCGAGAATTTTCTTGGTCTCGACCATCATTTTCCACTCTTCCTTGGTCGATCCGTCATCCATGAAAACGTCGATGTGAGGAATAGCGTTGAAGGCGATTTGCTTGGTGAATTCCTCACGCGTCGGTGAATCGTTCACAAAAATCCCCCGGGTCTGACTAAACAATTCATCCATCGCCGCCTTCCCCGCGCCGGACACCGACTGATAGGTCGACACGACAACCCGCTTTACGCCCGCCGCGTCATGCAGGGGTTTGAGCGCCATGACCAGCTGAATGGTCGAACAATTGGGATTGGCGATAATATTGCGCTTGCTGTACTCGTGAAGTTTGTCGCCATTCACCTCCGGCACGATCAGCGGCACATCCGGATCCATGCGAAATTGCGACGTATTGTCGATCACAACGGCGCCCGCCTTCGCGGCGCGGGGCGCGTGGATCGCCGAGACGCTGGCGCCCGGCGACGACAAGACGATATCGGTTCCCTTGAAATCAAAATGCTCCAGGTTCTGAACGGTCAGAAGATCGTCTTCACCATAGGAAATCTGATGACCGGTCGAGCGTTCCGACGCCAACGCAATGACTTCATCCGCAGGGAATTCCCGCTCCGCAAGCGTTGACAATATTTCGCGGCCCACATTGCCTGTGGCTCCGACGACAGCAACTTTATAACCCATAACCTTAGCTTCCAATTCCGATTAAACACCCGCTGCGGCGCCCTTTGGCGAAACATGCGGCACAAACAAAAAAAGACGAGGAGTTTCCCCCTCGTCCGTCAGACAATTCAGACTTTTGGAGGGGACTATCTATCCGGTGGTTTTAGCTCCGGTAATTTTTGGGCCGGCAGCTTTCGTTCCAATCGGCGTTATTACACCGCTATCGGTTGTCGTTAGCGGTTTCGTAATCGATTGCGTCTTGGCTTTCGTATATCCCGAACATTCGGCGAACGCCGGCGTCGCGACCGCAAAAGCGGCCACGGCCAACGATGCCAAGCTCAATCTACGCAACGTGTAATTACCCATCGATAGTCTCCCGAATATCCATGATTTCAACCTAAGCCGTCCACCGTTGGGAATCAAGACTGCCTCAAAATCCCAAGGCCTCCAAACCTAAACCCCGATACCTAGACCCTGATACCGAGAGCTCGATACCTAGGCCGCAGTTTTATCCAACTCGCGCAAAATCGCATCGCCCATAACCGATGTCGACACCCGTGCGGCGCCCTTGGACATAATGTCATCGGTGCGAACGCCGGTGCCCAGAACATTCCGAACCGCGTTTTCAACCAACAACGCATCTTCGTCCATGCCAAAGGAATATCGCAGCAGCATGGCGAAACTCAGCATACAGGCGATAGGATTCGCCTTATCCTGACCCGCAATGTCTGGAGCGCTACCGTGCACCGGCTCGTACAACGCGCGCCGTCGGCCGCTTTCATCCGCCGCGCCCAAGGTGGCGGATGGCAACATGCCGAGCGACCCCGTCAACATCGCCGCACAATCCGACAGAATATCGCCGAACAGATTATCCGTTACAATGACGTCGAATTGTTTGGGATTTCGCACCAGTTGCATGGCGCAATTATCTGCATACATGTGCTCCAACCCAACATCGGAATAGGATTCAGCGTGTAATTCCGTAACGACTTCGCGCCAGAAAAGGCCCGTCTCCATGACATTCGCTTTTTCCACCGACGTCACGCGATTGCCGCGCTGGCGCGCCAATTCGAAAGCGAGGGCGGCGACACGACGAATTTCGTCATCCGTGTATTCCTGCGTGTCAAAAGCGCGGCGGCGTCCGTCCGGCAGAGTCTCCACGCCGCGTGGTTGACCAAAATATACGCCACTGGTGGATTCTCGGACGATCAACAGATCCAGGCCGCGCACCACTTCTTCCCGCAAGGTCGAGGCATCAACAAGCGCGTCGAACACAATCGCGGGGCGCAAATTTGCATACAGGTCCATTTCCTTGCGCAGGCGGAGCAGCCCCATTTCCGGGCGCAACTCGCGCGGCGCATCGTCGTATTGCGGTCCGCCAACAGAGCCAAACAGGACAGCGTCAGCAGCCATCGCATCGGCCAGGGTTTCGTCGCTCAGCGGCGCGCCATGCGCATCATACGCGGCGCCGCCGACCAGACCTTCCGTGATATCGAACGTCACCGAACGTCGGCGATCGAACCAATTAACGACCCGCTTAACCTGACCCATAACTTCTGGCCCAATGCCGTCGCCCGGTAAGATGAGCAGCGATTTATTGGCTGTCATGTCAGCTCCTATCGTAATTTTGTTGTGCGAGAGATATCAGGGAACGCCGGAATTCTACGAAATTGATTTTTCGCTAGGCGCGGTGTCCCGAAAAAGCCACGGCTGCGACAATTTCAGCTTCGATTCATAATCGCCGATGCTTTCTTCTTTTTGCATCGTCAGACCAATATCGTCGAGACCGCCCAACAAGCACTCCCGCCGAAATTCATCAACTTCGAATTTGACGACGCCGCCATTCGGGCGCCGGATCACCATGTCTTCCAGATCAACGGTCAGCTCGGGATTTTCCTTATCCTTTGCATCGGCCATCAGGGCGTCGAGTTCGTCCTTCGTAACCCGGATCGGCAAAATGCCGTTCTTGAAACAATTGTTGTAGAAAATATCGGCGAAATTCGTCGAGATCACACAACGAACGCCAAAGTCCAACAGCGCCCAGGGCGCATGTTCGCGCGACGACCCACACCCGAAATTATCGCCGGCCACGATGATCTTGGCGGCGCGATAGGGTTCCTGATTCAGGATAAATTCGGGCTTTTCGGTGCCATCTTCATTGAAGCGCATTTCATCGAACAGAACCTTGCCAAGCCCTGTACGTTTAATCGTCCGCAAGTGCAGCTTCGGAATAATTTTGTCGGTGTCGATGTTGACCATGTCCAACGGCGCCGCAACGCCCGTTAATTTGTCAAACTTTTCCATCAGCCTATTCCCTCACTATTCCGATTGTGACGCGATCGCAGGTCCGGGTGATACGTGATCGTGAGTCCGGTTGAGACGCGATCACAGGTCCGGTTAAAACGCGGTCGCAGGGCGCAGCGCCCCGCCCGCATCTCTCTATTCGTTCATCAGCTCGCGAACGTCGGTCAGTTTGCCCGTGATCGCAGCGGCGGCGGCCATGGCGGGGCTCAGCAAATGCGTGCGCCCTCCACGGCCCTGCCGACCTTCAAAATTCCGGTTCGATGTGGATGCGCACCGTTCGCCCGCCTTCAGACGGTCCGTGTTCATCGCAAGACACATGGAGCATCCCGGCTCACGCCAATCGAAGCCAGCCTCTATCAGAATTTTGTCGAGGCCCTCTTCTTCAGCCTGCTCCTTGACCAGACCGGAGCCCGGCACGATCAGCGTCCGCACGCCATCGGCGACCTTGCGTCCCTTGGCGACTTCCGCAACCGCGCGAATATCCTCGATCCGCCCATTGGTGCAGGCGCCAACAAAAATTGTGTCGATTTCAACATCCGACATATTTGTGCCCGCGACCAAGCCCATATAATCGAGCGCCCGCTGCATGCTCTCGCGCTGCACTTCGGTTTCGGCGTCCTTCGGATCCGGTACTTTTCCGGTAATTGGCGCAACGTTCTCCGGGCTGGTGCCCCAGGTCACTTGCGGATCAATTTCCGAAATATCCATGACGATTTCCTTGTCATAGATCGCGCCCTCATCCGACGGCAGGGTTTTCCAGTAGGACACTGCCTGTTCCCACGCCGCGCCCTTGGGCGACATGGGACGGCCCATGAGATAATCAAAAGTCGTTTGGTCCGGCGCGACCATTCCGGCGCGAGCGCCGCCCTCGATGGTCATGTTGCTGACCGTCATGCGCCCTTCCATGGATAACGCCCGAATTGCAGGGCCTGCATATTCAATGACATGCCCCGTGCCGCCGGCCGTGCCAATTTTCGCGATCAACGCCAAAATCAAATCCTTGGCCGAGCAGCCAAACGGCAACTCGCCATTGACGGTGATGCGCATGTTTTTGGACGGTTGTTGCAACAGGGTTTGCGTCGCCAGAACATGTTCAACTTCTGACGTACCAATGCCGAACGCCAACGCGCCAAAGGCGCCATGGGTCGCGGTATGGCTATCGCCGCAAACAATCGTATTGCCCGGCAAGGTGAACCCCTGTTCCGGCCCGATGATATGCACGATGCCGTTTCGCGGATCATCGACCTCGAACAATTCCACGCCAAACTCTGCGCAATTTGCGCGCAGGGTATCAATCTGCAGCTTGGAATCTTCCTCAATCTCTTCGCTATGATCGGTCGCAATATTGTGGTCGATGACGGCGAGGGTGGCGTCGAGTCGGCGTACGGTGCGGC
This sequence comes from Alphaproteobacteria bacterium, assembly GCA_016764135.1. Lineage (GTDB taxonomy): Bacteria > Pseudomonadota > Alphaproteobacteria > UBA8366 > JABJJH01. The sequence continues at coordinate 1,998 of JAESSL010000114.1, read as the reverse complement.
CGCTGGCGCGGAGCCCTTCAAACGCTTGCGGCGTCGTCACCTCATGCACCAGATGACGATCAATATAGATCAGGCAGGTGCCATCGTCCTGAACGTTAACCAGATGGCTGTCCCAGATCTTGTCATATAGCGTACGGGGTTTCGACATCGTACTTCCTCTCAATAGCCTCTAGACTTTGGAGTCTCTAGACTTTGGCGTTTCTAGATTGCCCGCCGTCACACAAACTTGCGACCGATTAAACGCGAAACAGCCTAGCTTTTAGGGTCTGTCTTGCGATGCGTGACACGCTCGGCGATGCGCGCCGATTTGCCGCGAAGACCGCGCAGGTAATACAATTTTGCGCGCCGGACGACGCCGCGACGCACGACTTCAATGGAATCGATCCGCGGGCTGTACAGCGGGAAGATACGTTCCACACCTTCGCCATAGCTGATTTTGCGCACGGTGAAAGCACTGTTCAGGCCGCCGTTTTTGCGGGCGATGCAGAGGCCTTCAAAAGCCTGGATCCGCTCACGGGTTCCTTCAACAACCTTCACGTTTACCCGTAGCGTATCGCCCGCCTGGAATTTGGGAATGGGGCGTTCCGACGACAGTTTTTCAACCTGTTCGGCTTCGAGCTGTTCAACAATATTCATAATCTAAGTCCTCGCTTCCTTGATGTTGCGAACATGACGCGCCCAAAGATCGGGACGTCGTTCGCGCGTAATGCGTTCAGCCTGATCGTGTCGCCAGGCGTTGATGTTTTCGTGATGCCCCGACAATAAAATCTCGGGCGCAGCGCGGCCACGCCAGACGGCGGGCCGTGCATAGTGTGGGTATTCCAGCAAATCGCCGGAAAAACTTTCTTCTGAGAGAGACTCAACTGATCCCATCACTCCGTCGAGCAAACGCACGCAAGCGTCGAGCACAACAAGAGCGGCGGGCTCGCCCCCCGAGAGAATGAAATCGCCAAGGCTGACTTCCTCTATCGGTCTGGCGTCAGTCGCGCGGGCTTCAATCACCCGTTCGTCGATGCCTTCAAACCGGCCGCAGATCATCGTCAATCCCGGCCCCGCGGCAAAACGGGCGGCCATCGCCTGATCAAATGGTCGGCCCCGGGGGCTCAGATAGATCAAAGGTCCCGCCTGGTCCGCCGTCGCATTAATGGCGGCGTCAAGCACGTCGGGACGCATGACCATGCCGGGACCGCCGCCAAACGGCGCATCATCAACCGTATGATGCTTGTCGCTAGCGAATTGACGGATATCGACAGGCCTGACGTTCCACAACCCCTGATCCAGCGCCCGTCCCGCCAGGGACTGACCCAGCGATCCGGGAAACATATCCGGGAAAATCGTCAGGACGGTTGCTGTCCAGGCGCTCATGCGGCGTCGCTCCCGGATTGGTCTTTTCCGGACGCGTCTTGCGCATCAGTTTTTTCAGCAACCGCGTCAACTGTTTGCGGCGTTACAACAACCAGACGTTCAGCGCTGATTTCCGGAATCGCGTCATGGGTGAACGGCAAAATAGCAGTGCCGCCGCTCTCCAGGTCGAACTCAATCATTTCACCGGCGCCAAAATCATGCAGCGCAAGCACTGTCCCAAACGGCGCGCCATCCAGATGGACAGCAGGAAGGCCGATCAGGTCAGCATGATAAAACTCGCCATCATCGGCGTTCGGTAATTTTGAACGATCGACCCAAAGCTCGACCCCTCGCAAGGCGTCGGCCTCATCGCGATCCTGGACGCCTGCGATGCGCGCCAACAGCACGCCTTTGGCCGTCCCCGTCAGCGTCAACTCATACGCTCGCGCGCCTGACTCGTCGCTCAACGGACCATAAGCGACAACGTCCTTCGGCTCAGCCGCAAAGCTTTTCACGCGCACTTGACCGCGAACGCCATGCGATCCGGTTATCACGCCTAAGCAAACGCGCTTATCTGAGTCGAGAGTATTGGTCATTGTCGCCACTTGCATGGTCAGATCATTCTGGCTTGCGCCGGTCCCTTACGCTGATTCT
>JAESSL010000113.1 GCA_016764135.1 Alphaproteobacteria bacterium | reverse complement strand
GTTCCCGCAAATATCAGCGCCGTCATCACAAAAATAAAATTCATTCGCATTGGTCGAACGCTCATGTCGCTGAAGACGGTCACCCATCCCGGACGGGACGCGCATGGTACTTGGGACCGCGCAGCGCCGCGATGCAAGCTGGAACTTGCAGGCCTCTACTGATTCAATATTTTTGGGAGGATATTTAAAATTAATGGTGCCGCCGGACAGAATTGAACTGTCGGCCTCACCCTTACCAAGGGTGCGCTCTACCCCTGAGCTACGGCGGCACGGGAAAGCGCGCGCCTTATGCCATAGGCCGGACAGCTGTGCAAGACATCGAAGCGAATGCGCGCGCCAAAAAAATGAAAATTTCCGACGCTCGTCAAATACCCGTGTGTTTGCTATATCGGTCCCTCCTCAAGGATCAAGCGACTCAGGCGCCATATGACCAAATCTGACGACACAAAGATCGACAAGGCCGCCGCGCAAAAAAACCGTATCGCCAGGGGACGCGCGGCTCGTCTGGAGTCTGCTTTGCGCGCCAACTTGCTGAAACGTAAAGCGCAATCCCGCGCCAGAGTCGCCCCTGCGCCAAAGTCGGATCCGCCGGTCGATTGTTGATCTTCCGGATTCCCCGGCGCGCCTTGTGGTCGCCATATTCATAACGTAGGTAGTCGAAAACCACCTACGCACCAACTTTGGACAATTCTGGACGCCGCCATGGACCATATTCGCATCAGAGGCGGAAACTCGCTGAACGGAGACATTCGAATCGGCGGCGCCAAAAACGCCGCATTGCCGTTGATGGCCGCGAGCCTGTTGACCGATGCGCCGCTGACCCTGTCCAATTTGCCACATCTTGCGGATATCACGACCTTAGCGAATTTGTTGGTCCAGCACGGCGTCGACATCCATATGGAAGGCGACCACGAAGGGCGCTCGCTGACCCTTTCCGCCAAGAATATCACCAGCACCACCGCCCCTTATGATCTTGTTCGAAAAATGCGCGCCACTGCGCTCGTGTTGGGACCGCTTGTCGCGCGCTTTGGTCAGGCGCGCGTCTCATTGCCAGGCGGATGCGCAATTGGCGCCCGTCCCATCGACTTGCATATCAAAGGCCTGCAGGACCTCGGCGCGGAGATCGAGTTGGAAGGCGGCTACGTCAACGCCAAAACCAGCGGTCGTTTGAGGGGAAAAGAAATCGTCTTTCCCTTTGTGTCGGTCGGCGCGACTGAAAACCTGATGATGGCCGCCTCCCTGGCAGAGGGCGAAACCCGGCTGGTAAACGCCGCGCGCGAACCGGAAGTCATCGATTTAGCGAACTGTCTTGTCGCGATGGGCGCCCAGATCGACGGCATTGGCACAGATACGCTAATCATCCAGGGCGTCGAGCAACTCGGCGGCGCTCATCACCGGGTTATCGCAGATCGGATCGAAGCCGGCACCTACGCCATGGCGGTGGCGGTGGCGGGCGGCGCGGTGCGTCTGACCGGCGCCAATCTGGATAATCTGGGCGCGGTCGCGGAAGTATTGCGATCCGCAGGTTTAAGTATCGAAAACGGCGTGGTTGAAAATGGCGCGGCGGGAGGACAAGAGTTCATCTCCGTCCAACGCGAGAACGGACGTTTGATAGGCGTCGACGTCATGACGGACCCCTACCCCGGATTTCCAACGGATTTACAGGCGCAATTCATGGCCATGATGACGACCGTCAACGGCGCCTCCATGGTCACGGAGACGATCTTCGAAAATCGCTTCATGCATGTGCCGGAGCTGACCCGTATGGGCGCCAGCATCACACTGCATGGTGGATCAGCCATGATACGCGGCGTTCCTCGCCTGACCGGGGCGCCGGTTATGGCGACGGACCTGCGCGCGTCCGTCAGTCTGGTTCTGGCTGGTTTGGCGGCCGACGGTGACACCATCGTCAATCGCGTCTACCATCTTGATCGTGGATACGAGCGTGTAGAAGAAAAACTGGCCGCGTGCGGCGCGGAGATCGAACGAATAAAAGGCGGTTGACGGACTGTAAATGCATTCAGGGGAAAACGGCCCTATAAAGCTGCGCGCGCGGGACGCGGAAGACTTAGCCGTCGTGTCGGCAATGCTGCAGGACGCGATCCTCCCCCTCGGCGACATGACATATGATCCCGATGAAAAAAGTTTCATCCTTGCGTTAAACCGGTTTCGCTGGGAACAGGACCAACAAAACGCCCAACATGAACGCGTGCACACCGGCGTTCGTTTCGATTTAGTCGAAAGAGTTCGCTATAGCGGAATTGACATGAAAAACCGGGGCGTTTTCCTGAATATATTGTCTATCGATCACCAGCTCTTGTCTGAAAATTTAGACAACATCCTGATTTATTTTTCGGGCGGCGGCTGTATTTGTTTGGAAATCGACGCGATTTCCTGCTTGTTATCTGATTTTGGAGCGCCGTGGCCTACACAGTGGCGCCCGCATCACGAAGGATAATAAGGGCATGAATTCGGCAGCGACCTCCGTCAAAATTGCGAATATCGAAACGGGCCCTATCGCCTGGACGGGCAATTCTCTTGGAAAAGAAGATGGCATATTTTCAATTCCTGAAAATTGCCTGAAGGAACTGGACGTCGCAGCCAGGTTGATCGCCGAAAATCCGCTGCCGATTGTGGCGCTTAAGCCAGACTTCTTTGACCTCGAATCCTGCGTTGCGTTTATGGGGATGGTGCGAGAGACGTTGGAAAATGGCGTTGGGTTTGCGATCCTCGACCGTCTTCCCGTTGCGCAATATTCGACGGAAACATCAGCGTCCCTGTATTGGCTTTTGACATCGCTGATCGCCAAGCCCGTCGCCCAAAAGTGGGACGGAAAGATGATGTATGACGTCGCGGATAGTGGCCAGAAGCCGGGCAACGGCGTGCGTCCGGACATCACCAATGTCGAGCAGAATTTCCACACCGACAACAGCTACAATTTATGTCCGCCGGATTATGTGACTCTTTTTTGCGTTCAAACCGCCAAGGAAGGCGGCATTAGTCGGATCATCAGTTTCCCGTCGGTCCACAATGAATTCAAACGAAAGTATCCGGACCTGCTGCCCCGGCTTTATCGTCCCTATATTTTTGATCGCCAGCGCGAACATGCGCCGGACAGCGCCGTCACGATTTCTCACCCGATCTTTGAATCCGCTGACGGCGCCGTCCTTGGTCGGCTGTCCCGATTCCAGGTGCGGAATGGCTATAAACTCGCAAATGAGACCATGGATGCAGAAGGCGCCGAGGCGTTGGATGCGCTTGAAGAGATCATGGACGATCCCACTATGTGGAAAGATTTTTATTTCGAGCCGGGGCAAATTCAGATCGTTGATAATCGACGGTGCGGGCATAAACGTACGGCGTTTGTCGATTATGCGGAACCAGAACGGAAACGCCGCCTCATTCGCTTGTGGCTGCGCGCGTCCGGACGCCCCTTTTACAACGGCTAGCCCCTTCCACGCTTCAATGCGAACCTTTCAAACAGGAGTTTAGGCAAGATGGATACGAACTTTTACCAAAACTGGCGTGTCCGGAAACCGATCGCATCGGGGTCGAATGGCGTGGTTGCGAGCCATCACAAAACGGCGGCGGAAGTCGGCGCCGCCGTCCTTCGCGATGGCGGCAATGCAATTGACGCCGCAATCGCCGCCTCATTCGCCGTCTCGGTTGTCGAACCCTGGATGAGCGGAATGGGCGGTCTTGGCTATATGATGGTCTACCTGGCCAAGGAAAACAGGGTGCTTTGCATCAATGGCGGCGCGGTGTCCCCTGGTGGGCTTGATATTCAGGACTACCCCATGGTCGAAGGCGAGAGCGGCGACCTGTTCACCTGGCCTGCGGTCAAGGACGATCGAAACGTCCAGGGCTACCATTCCATTGCGACGCCAGGCCAAGTCGCCACCGTCGGGTTGGCGCTGGATAAGTATGGCACCAAGAACTGGGCTGATCTACTGGCGCCCGCCATTGAATTGGCGGAACGCGGATTACCCGCCAGCTGGGCGACAACGCTCTATATTGCCGGCGCTGCGCGGGACATCGTCAATTACCCGACGACAAAATCGATTTATATGCCGGACGGGTTCCCGCCCGTCGCCGTAGGTGGAAAGCCCGTACCGCATCTGCCCATGGGAAATTTGGCCAGAACGCTCAAACGTTTAGCCGCCGCAGGACACCGTGATTTTTATGAAGGCGATATCGCCGCCCAGATCGTCGCGGACATACAGGCCGGCGGCGGATCACTGTCCGCGCAGGATCTTGCAGATTATGAAGCGCTTGAGTTGGCGCCTCTGTCGACGCCCCATGGCAAGGCGGTAATACACGCGGCCCCGGGCCTGACCGCCGGACCAACAATGGCGGATTCAATGCAGAAATTCGCGGGTAAAATCACCGGTAAGAACGCACCGAACGCCGCAGATTACGCCTTATGGGCGACCGCCATGCGGGACGCTTATGTAACCCGCTTTGACACCATGGGCGATGTGGATGATAGCCGTGATCCAGCCTCGACCACCCATTTGACCGTCATTGATGGCGAGGGAAATATCGTTTGTTTCACCCAAACCCTGCTGTCGGCCTTCGGCAGCAAGGTCGTCCCGCCCAAAACCGGCATCATGATGAACAACGGAATCATGTGGTTTGACCCGCGCCCTGGCTTTCCGAACTCATTGGCGCCCGGAAAACGCCCCCTCTCCAATATGTGCCCCGTCATTGTCACCGCGGGCGACGAGCCCTGGTTCGCCGCGGGCGGATCTGGCGGCCGAAAGATCATGTCGGCGGTGATGCAACTGACCTCCATGATTGTCGATTGCGGTATGGATCTGGAATCCGCTTTCCATCACCCAAGGATCGATTATAGCGGCGACGGCGTTGCGTCTATCGACAAAAGATTAGGCGACGATGTGGAGGCGGCCATCGGCGCGCATATGCCGACACGGCGCGAAGAACAGACCATACTGCCCAATAATTTCGCCAAGCCCAATGGCGTGATGAAAGACCCGGCCACGGGTAAATTCCTCGGCGCGGCGGATGTTTCAAACCCCGTGTCCGGCGCAATAGCGGGCTAAATTACGCCTGTTGCGGCGCGATATCTCAACGAATGCGGTGCAAATGGGACTGGCGCCGCGTTCGACCTTGTGCGATGTAGAGGCCCTCATGAGAGCTTGTTGGAGATGAAGACCGTGCGTGGGAATCAACCGCTGATTCTGGCCGTGCCAAAGGGCCGTATTCTAAAAGAACTGGAGCCAATGCTCGCGGACGCCGGGATTATTCCCGAAGCCGCGTTCAACGACCCGTCGGCGCGTCAGCTACAATTTTCGACCAATATCCCGGAACTGTCGATCATTCGGGTGCGCAGTTTTGACGTCGCGACATTCGTCGCCTTCGGCGCCGCCCATATGGGCGTCGCCGGGCAGGATGTCCTCATGGAATTTGACTATCCGGAAATTTATGCGCCCGTCGACATGAAGATCGGCGCGTGCCGGATTTCCATCGCGGAGCCCCGCGACATGGTTGGAAGCGATGACCCTGATCGATGGAGCCACATTCGCGTCGCGACAAAATACCCGTCTATTACGCATGCTTATTTCGCCGCGCGCGGCGTGCAGGCCGAATGCATCAAGCTGAATGGCGCCATGGAATTGGCGCCGGTGCTGGGCCTGTGCCGCCGGATTGTGGATCTGGTGTCAACCGGACAGACCTTAAAAGAAAACGGCCTGATTGAAATTGAAAAAATCGCCGACATCTCGAGCCGATTGATTGTTAACAGGGCGACGCTCAAGACCAGACCTGTTCAACTCCAGGGCTGGATCGATCGTTTCCAAGAGGTTGCAGATGCCGCTTAGTCTCGACATTCGAGACCCGGGATTCGAAGACGCGTTCCAATCATTTTTGAACGCAAATCGCGATTCCGACGCCAATGTCGAAGACACTGTCAAAAAGATCATCGCAGATATTCGACAACGCGGCGACGAGGCCTTATTCGACTACACCAAAAAATTTGATCATGTATCGCTGACCTCAAGCACGGTTCGAATTCCCGCCGAAGAGATTGCGAAGGCGAAAACCAAATGCAGCGCCGCCACCCTTGACGCGCTTCGCATCGCCGCAACGCGCATCGAAGATTTTCACCGACGCCTGATGCCCGCCGATCTGGATTACCATGACGAGCTGGGTATTCGGCTTGGCGCGCGCTGGACGGCGATTGAATCGGTCGGGCTTTATGTTCCTGGCGACACCGCCGCCTACCCCAGCTCTGTCCTGATGAACGCAATTCCCGCCAAAGTCGCGGGCGTGCCGCGCATTGCGATGGTGGTCCCGACGCCGCGCGGCGAAATCAACCCGCTTGTCCTCGCTGCGGCGCAATTGGCGGGCGTTGAAGAAATTTATACGATTGGCGGGGCGCAGGCCGTCGCCGCCCTGGCTTACGGCACGCACAGCGTTCCACCTGTCGTGAAGATCACCGGCCCCGGCAATGCGTATGTCGCAGCGGCGAAGCGAGAAGTCTTCGGCGTCGTTGGCATCGACATGATTGCGGGTCCCTCGGAAATCCTGATCGTCGCAGATAGTGAAAACGATCCCGCATGGATCGCTGCGGATCTGTTGTCTCAAGCGGAACATGACGCGGCGGCGCAGTCTATTTTGATTACCGATGACAAAACCTTCGCCAAGGCCGTCGAGAATGCAGTGACGACACAGCTTGCGGCGCTCGATCGATCTGATATCGCAACGCGAAGCTGGCGGGATCACGGCGCCATCTTCACGGTCGAGACCCTGAACGACGCTATCGCGCTTGTGGATCGCATTGCGCCGGAACACCTGGAACTCGCTGTGAACGACCCGGACGCCCTGGCGGTCAAAATCCGAAACGCTGGCGCCATATTCCTCGGTCGCTATACGCCGGAGGCCATTGGCGATTACATCGCGGGACCAAACCATGTCCTGCCGACGTCCCGAAGCGCGCGTTTTTCATCCGGCTTGAGCGTCCACGATTTTATGAAACGGACGACCTTTGTCGGTTGCAGCGCAGATGCCCTCAGCAAGATCGGACCACCGGCGATGGCCTTGGCCAATGCCGAAGGATTGGGCGCGCATGAACGCTCTATCGCGATCCGCGTAAACGCGAGAAACGAAAGCTAGTCGGCCATGGCAGACGATCGGATCATCGAAATCACCCTCGATGAAGCGTCGCTGGTGAGCAGCATTCCCGAAGTCGAGCATGAACGCGCCGTTGCGATTTATGACCTTCTCGAAGAGAACAGCTTTGACCCCGTCGGCGAATTTTCGGGACCATACGCCATACATCTAGCGGTGGAAGACGCCAACAGACTGGCCTTTCACATTAAAAGCGCCACCCATGATCCGATTGTAAAAATCACAATGGGCCTGTCGCCGTTTCGTCGCATTATCCGCGATTATTTCAAGATCTGCGAAAGCTATTTCGACGCCATCAAACGCCTGAGCCCCTCTCAAATCGAGACCATCGATATGGCTCGGCGCGCTGTCCACAACGAAGGGTCCGATATTCTCTCGGAGCGCCTGCGCGAGAAAATAAAAATGGATACGCTGACCGCGCGCCGTTTGTTCACCCTCATCTGCGTCTTGCACATAAAGGGTTGATAGCATGGCGGAGACGGGGAACTGGCCCAATTCGCCGGGAAACTCAAATTCCGCCACATTACCCGCGCCAACGCTTGCGCCTCATGAAATCCCGTCCGCGGTCCTGTTCGCGTGCTCCATGAACGCCGTCCGCTCGCCTATGGCGGAGGCGATTATGAAGCATTTTCACGGACGCACCGTCTATGTGGATTCTGTCGGCGCCCGAAAAGGCGAACTGGACTCATTCGCGGTCGAAGTCATGGATGAAATCGGGATTGATCTATCCAAGCACAAGCCAAAGCGCTTTGACGACCTGGAAGACACTTCCTACGATTTGATTATCACCCTCTCCCCGGAAGCCCAGCATCACGCCGTCGAAATGACGCGAACGATGGCCGCCGAAGTTATTTTCTGGAATACGATGGACCCGAGTTTTATTGAAGGTAATCGGGAGTCCAGATTGATGATTTACCGTCAAATTCGCGATCAGATTATCGCACGCATCAAGGAACGCTTTCCATTAAACACGCCTTCCGATATTTAACGCCCATGTTGGCGTCGTTGATCAGGTCGATCATTACGCCAGCCTTTTGATAACTCGAAACAGAGAGCGCCCACACGCTTTGTCATGACGACGAAAAATTCACAAAACCCGATGCTCATCCTTGCGTCTGCGTCACCGCGACGCGTCGCGTTGCTGGCGCAACTTGGCCTCACGCCGGATTCCGTGGCGCCCGCAGATATTGACGAGACGCCGCTGCCAAATGAGCTGCCCCGCCAGTATGCGGCGCGGTTGGCGGAGAAGAAGGCGCGCTTCATCGCAGATCAGGCGCCTGACGCCCTCGTACTGGGCGCCGACACCGTCGTCGCGCGAGGCCGACGCATTCTCCCCAAGGCGGAAGACGAACAGACGGCGCGCAAATGCCTGTCGTTATTATCCGGTGAAAAACATCGCGTGTATGGCGGCGTTTGCATTATTATGCCGGGGGGCTCCGCAATACATCGGGTTGTGGTGACGGCGCTTTCTTTCAAACGTCTATCTCAATTGGAAACCGATCAGTATATTGAAAGCGATGAGTGGCGGGGCAAGGCTGGCGGATACGCCATCCAGGGCCGCGCTGCAGAATTTGTTCGACGCCTGAATGGGTCATACTCAAACGTCGTTGGACTTCCTTTATTTGAGACCGCGCAAATGTTGCGTGGCGCGGGGTGTACGTGGTGAGACCAGGAACAATCGCCATCGAAGTTTCGCCTGGCGAAACACGCGCGGCCATCATCGGCGAAGATCAACGCCTGACCGATTTCTTTATCGACCGCATGGGTTATCGCTCGCTGATCGACGGAATTTATCTGGGCCGGGTCCGTCATATTGAAAAGGCGCAGGCAGGCGCGTTTGTTGAAATCACCAATGGCGTGACCGGTTTTTTGAGCCAATCCAAGGGCCTGACCCAGGGCCAGGCGATTATGGTTCAGGTTATTCGCGACGCCACCGGCGACAAAGGGCC
>JAESSL010000112.1 GCA_016764135.1 Alphaproteobacteria bacterium | reverse complement strand
GTCGCTTCCGAGCCACTGCTGACAAACCGGACTTTCTCCGCGCAGGCGACCGCATCAACGATTTCGGCCGCCAGTCGGATTCCGTGTTCGTTATTGGCGAAGAAGGTCGTGCCCAGCGGAATTTGCGCTTGCACCGCCGCGGCGACGTCCGGGTGATTGTGCCCCACCAGCATCGGTCCCGATCCCAGCAGGAAATCCACATATTCCTTACCGTCGTTATCGCGAACCCGTCCGCCGGCGCCATCGCGAATAATGACATCGGCGCCCGTATTTCCAAAGGTTCCTGCCGGTAAAACGCGCTGCGCCATCTCCCGTAAGGTTTCGTCTTCCTGTGTCGCCTCGATCATCGCTACGCCTCCAGCCCTTCATTGAACCAAGGTTGAAGTTTAAAGCGCGGCCAAGCAAAGGAAAACCCCACGCTGCAATTGCAACGCGGGGTTATAAGGAAGTCGCGCACCCGCCGGGGGGAAGGGGGGGAAGAAGCGGGTGCGCGGTAAATTCTTTATTTGTTTTTGTTTGCTTGAAAAGAACTTACCCTCGGCCCGCGCCCTATAAGTCACGCATATGGGTTAGATTGCGCACAAAAAGCTATAAACCGGATATTTTTAGCGATAATCCTTCTCTGCGCCGTCGGCGGTCACAAATCCTTCTTCAAGATCCGACTGAATCGCCGCGTCGCTTCTGTTCTTCGGGTTGCCCCAGCCGCCACCGCCGGAGGTTTCCAGTCGCACCCGGTCGCCTTTATGCAGACGCATTCCTGCAAGTTTTGCGTCCGCTTCAATTGTTTGACCGTTCTGACGCACCAGCAAACGACTGGCGGATCCTTTCTGGCCCCCAGCGAGCCCATAAGGCGGAAACTTGAATCGGTCCAGATTGGCGGATAACACGCCCTCATCCGCATCCAGCCGCCATTCCCGATGAATGCCCAGTCCACCCCGATATTGCCCCGGACCACCGGAATCCGGCGTAAATCCGTACTCGATAAAGGTGACGGGATAGAGACTTTCGATCATTTCCATGGGCGAATTGGCGATATTGTGGAACCCGGCGGAAAACCCGTTGGCGCCATCTTGTTCCGGATGGCCGCCCCAGCCACCGACTTCTAAGTCAAAGTAGACGTCCTGGGACCCGTCCTCATTAGTGACGCCCAGACTATAAACATAACTCACGCCGTAATAGGCTGCGGGCATTCGCTCTGGCGCGGCTTTCGACAAGGCGCCCATCATCGTGTTGGCGACCCGGTGCCCGGTCGCCATCCGGTTCGCCACCGGCGCCGGATGACGGCAGTTCACGATCAGACCCTTGGGCGCAGAAATCGTGATGGGGCGATAACAACCGGAGTTCGCAGCGATATCAGCGCCCGCCGCCGCCATGATGGCGAAATAGACCGCAGATTTGGTCATGTTGAGCGTACAGTTGACCGGGCCCCGCGCCTGCGGGCTGGACCCGGAAAAATCCACATCGGCCAGATCGCCCTTGATCGTCAGCACCGCATGAATGCGAATGGGCGTATCGTCTATTCCATCATCATCGACGAAATCTTCAAATTCATAGATCCCGTCCGGCATCTCGCGCAGCGCCGCGCGCACCGCCTGCTCTGATTGATCCAGAATACGCGCCATCGCATCGCGCAAGGGCCCCACGCCATAGCGCTGCGCCATACGCAGCACCCCCGCCGCGCCGACTTCCAACGACGCTAATTGAGAAGACAGGTCGCCGCCAATTTTTTCCGGCTCGCGGCTGTTTTGCAAAATGACGTCGAACAGGGCGTCATTTCTGACGCCGTCCTGCACGACCTTGACCGGCGGAATACGCAAACCTTCGTGAAATATTTCCTCCGCTTTCGCATAGTAACTTCCCGCAGCCCCGCCGCCAACATCGATATGGTGGCACAGCGCGCCGGTGATCGCGATCATCGCGCCATCGAGAAACACCGGGCGAAAGGTTAGAATGTCAGGCAAATGCTGCCCGCCCCGATAAGGGTCATTGGTGATGACGACGTCGCCATCGCGCCATTCCGAGAGCGGAATATCATCGACTAGGATGTCAGCAAGGCATGTCGCCATCGAATTGAGATGCACCGGAATGCGCGTCGCCTGCGCGACATTCTGACCCGTCGCATCAAAGATAGCCGTCGAAAAATCCAAAAGCTCACGAACGACCGTCGACCGACTGGTGCGCCAAATGGCGACGCTCATTTCTTCCGCAGCGGCCACCAGCACATTGCGAATAATTTCGAGCTGAAAGGGATCTACCTTTTGCATCAGTTGATCTCCTTTACGTCGCGCGTCGCCACCAGATCACCGCTCGGCGCAACCCGCACAGTCCAGGCCGCTGGCGCCAGCAAGGTTGAATAGGTCTCCTCAATGATCATCGGTCCGGCGATTTGCGTCCCCACGGCCAAGTCGTCGCGGTCAAAAATGGCCACCTCGCGCCATCCCCCATCCAGCCAGACTTGTCGCGCGCCTTTTTCACGAGCGCCACCGCCCGCGCTCACTTCCCCATCTTTCGGTTTTGGTAAAACACCCACGGCCTGAACGCGCAGGGTCACAATCTCCACAGGACAATCAAGGTCGTTATGTGCAAAACGTTGTAGATGGAGTGCGTGAAAATCCGTGAGAATTGCGGTCAACCACGCCTCATCAACCTCCCCGTCCGCCTGAACCGTCAAAGAGAACGCCTGCCCTCGATAGCGTAAATCCGCCGCGAGATGACAAACGCGCGCCTCTGGCGGCACTTTATCCGCCTCGAGGAGGACGTCGCCTTCCGCCAGTAACGCCTGCGCCACGTCGCGAAGCCCGCCCAGTGATTCCGGCATCGCCGCCGTCACCCGCGACCGCGCCAAATCGTGGACAATGTCGCTGTACAGGATTCCATCCGCTGAAAAGGTGCCGGGATCGCACGGGAAAACAACGGTGCCAAGACCAAGCTCCGCCGCCAGCTCACAGGCGTGCAGCCCGCCTGCGCCACCAAAAGACACCAGCGCAAAGTCACGCGGATCAAAACCTTTTTCAAACAAGCTCAACTTGATCGCGGCGGCCATATTGGCGTTGGCGACTGCAAGCACGCCTTCCGCCGCGGCCTCAACCCCCAAACCCAACGGGTCGGCGACATGATTGGCCAGGGCGGTCGCCGCCGCCGCGCCATCCAGCGACATGGCGCCACCCAGAAAATAATCCGGATCAATACGACGCAACGCGACATTGGCGTCGGTCACTGTCGGCGCCGTCCCGCCCTTGCCATAGCAGGCCGGCCCCGGGGCCGCACCGGCGCTTTTCGGCCCGACGCTCAAACGACCACTGACATCGACATTTGCAATCGACCCCCCACCGGCGCCGATAGTGCGGATTTCAATCATCGGCACCCGCACGGGCAACCCGTCGATTTCGCCTTCATTGACGACGGCGCACTCGCCATCCGCAACAACGCAAACATCGAGACTGGTGCCGCCCATGTCGACGCCGACCAGATTTGGCATCGACAGTCGAGCGGCGACGCGCGCCGTCGCCATGGCGCCCCCGGACGGTCCCGACAACAACAGTCGAACGGGCTGATCCGCTGCTTGTTGCGGCGTCGCGGCGCCGCCATTCGATTGGATCAGATATAGCGGCGGCGCAAACGCAGCGTCCTTCATCCGCGCGGACAGGCGATCCAGATAACGCGCAATCACCGGCGTTAACAACGCGTTCAATGTGACTGTCGCGCTGCGCTCATACTCCATCATTTCCGCAACAACATCCGTCGAGATTGAAATCGACACGCCGGGCAGCGCCGCAGCGAGAAGCGACTTCAACGCCCGTTCATGCGCAGGGTTGGCGTAGGCGTTCATCAGACAAATCGCGACGGCTTCCACCGAGTCCGCCCGCAGTCGCGCCGCCAGCTCTTCAATCTCCGACGCCGCCAGGGGCGTCTCCACCGATCCATCGGCCCGCATGCGTTCGGTAATGCCATAGCGCCGTCGCCGAGGCACGAGAACCCGGCGTCGTTCGGATTTAAGCGTATAAATATCCCGCCGGACATGTCGGCCAATTTCCAGCACATCGGTAAACCCGCGCGTGGTCACCAGCGCGCCAATTGCGAGTTTGTCCTCCAGCGTCGCGTTGGTGGCGATTGTGGTGCCGTGCATGACCAGCCCGACATCGCTCAGGGCAAACCCAAATCGCGCCGAGGCTTCCGTAACGCCTGTCATAAATCCGATGGAAGGATCATCCGGCGTCGTCGGCGTCTTGTAAGCGACGGCCTGACCGCTGCGGGAATCGTAAATTTGAAGATCCGTGAAGGTGCCGCCAATGTCGACGGCGATGCGTATGGGCGTATTCATGTGTGTGCTGTGTGACCGTAATGTGTTTTCAAATAAGTTTCTGTGAATTTTCCGCTGAGCCGATCGCCTTCAACCCGCGCGGGATCCCGATCAGACGGAGCGCCATATCCACCGGCGCCCGGGGTCTCCGCAACAATTTTTTCGCCCGCCGCGACCTGGATGCCCGCTGGTTTGATTTCCAGCGCCGTGGCCTCGCCCGCAACTGATATCTGCTGAAATCGCCCCGAGGCGCCGGACGCGCCGCCAAAGATCCCCCAGGGTTGATGTCGAAAGCGCTCTCCTGCACCGCTGAACGTGCAGGTGTGATCCACTGGAGAAATCACCCGGCGCAATCCCATACCCCCGCGAAATTCGCCCGCACCGCCGGAATCGGTCACGAAGCCATAACTCTCCACGAGCAACGGGTATTCCATCTCGATGGCCTCTACCGGCAGGTTCGACGTATTGGTGATATGCACCTGAACGCCGTCCTTGCCGTCGCGGTCATTACGACCACCAAACCCGCCGCCCAGTGTTTCCAGATAGAGATATCCGGCGCCCGTGTTTGGATCGACGCCGGAGAACACCGCCGTTACATTCGCGCCATTCGACGCCCCAACGGCCGCGTGCGGCAGCGCGTCCGCCAAGGCGCCAATGATTATATCGGCGACGCGTTGGCAGGTATTGGCGCGCGCGGCGACCGTCGCCGGGGCCACGCAATCCAGCAATGTCCCCTTCTCCGTTGTGATCTCACAGACATCCAGAACGCCCTGATTGTTTGGAATATCCGAGTCCAGCATCGCTTTCAACGCATAACAAACCGACGCCTGCGTGGCGTTATCGGTCAGGTTGATGTTCCCCAGCACCTGTGGCGACGTGCCGGTGAAGTCAAAGTGAATGGTCTCGCCAGACTTTGTGATCCGTAGCCGAATTGGAATATCCACCGTCCCCAGCCCGTCATCATCCATGACGTCGTCAAAGTCATATACGCCGTCGGGGACAGTCCTGATCGCATTACGCATGCGTCGCTCGGTCCGCGTGACAATATCAAGAAAGGCGGCGCGCAGCGTGTCGCTATCATAGGTTTCCAGAATTTCCAGCATCCGGCGCACACCAAGGCGACAGGCGGCGATCTGGGCGAAATAATCGCCGCGCCGCTCATGCGGCAACCGAACGTTCAACAGGATCAAATCGAATAAATCCTGTTGCATTTCGCCCCGGCGATAGAGCCTCACCACCGGAATTCGCAGGCCTTCCTGATAGATTTCGGACATCCCCCCCGCCATCGACCCCGGCGCCATACCGCCGATATCCGCGTGGTGAGCGATATTGCAAACGAATGCGATGATTTCCCCGTCCGCGAAAACCGGCATCGCCATGTTCACATCAGGCAAATGCGTCCCGCCGGCGACATGAGGATCATTGGCGACAAATAAATCGCCCTCCTCGATCTGATCGAGCGGAAATTTCACGAGCAGGCTTTTCATTAACCCGATCATCGACGCCAGATGAATGGGCAGTGAGTTTTCCGCCTGGACGATCAACCCGCCCTTTGCGTCACAAATCGCCGTGGAATGATCCCGACGTTCCTTGATGTTGGTGGAATAAGCGCTGCGCATCAGCGCGATATAGGTCTCGTCTGTCACCGAGCGGAGCGCGTTGAACAGGATTTCCAGCGTGATGGGATCGAGCGTCGAGGATTGGGATGCGGTCATGGCGCAATCTCTATTATGAGGTTCAAATGTGGGTCGACCCTCGCACGATCGCCTGGATGCAACACTGTCGTCGCATCCAACTGGTCGATAATGGCCGGTCCAGTAATGATATCGTCCGCCTTCAGCGCTGCGCGGTCATAGATCGGCGTCTCCACAGCTTCATCGCCATCAAAGTAGACGCCGCGCTGCGCGATTGAGACAGCCTGCTGGCCGTCCTTCCCTTCGGCAAGTTCCGCAATCAAGGGCTTGTTCAGGCGCCCGCGTGCGGTCAGGCGAATATTGACCGCCTCAACCGCATCGTCTGGATTGGAAAATCCATAGCTTTGTTCATGGGCTTCAAAGAACAATTGTTTCATCCGGGCCATGTCCGGAAGACCCGGCGCACGCTCGACGCCCTCGACGCGATCAATCGCGACGGCCAGTTCAAAATTTTGCCCCACATAGCGCATATCAATGACCAGATCGACGCGCCTGGCCTCGGGTTCGACGTCTTCGGCGGTGAACCATTCATCGGCTTCCCGCGCCAAGTCGTCGATACGCGCTGAAATCGACGCCAAGGCGTCTTCGTCGATGATTGTTCGGGCGCTGGCGACAAAGTCTTCCTTCAAGTCCGAGACGATCAATCCTTGCGCGCACAGGATGCCCGGCGCCCCCGGGACAATGATGGCGCCGATACCCAGGGCGCGCGCAACATCCACTGCGTGCAACGGACCGGCGCCGCCCAACGGCATCAGGGCGAACCGGCGGGGGTCGTGCCCCCGCTCAATCGAGATCGCCCGAATGGCGCGCACCATATTCGCGACCACAATTCCCAGAATGCCATGCGCCGTGCGCTCCACGCTATAGCCCAGCTGGTCCGCCAAAGGCTGGAGCGACGCGACGGCGGCGGCTTTGTCCAATCCCATTGATCCGCCCAGCAATCCCGACTCCGACAAGCGCCCCAGCACAAGATTGGCGTCCGACACAGTGGGCGCCTCGCCCCCCAACCCATAACAGGCGGGACCCGGATCGGCGCCCGCGCTGGCGGGACCAACTTTCAGGAGACCATCTCGGTCAAACCAGGCGATGGAGCCGCCGCCCGCGCCGACCGTATGAACGTCAATCATGGGAAGACGAATTGGGAATTCGGCGACGCTTTGATCAAAGTCGACGCCCGCTTCGCCATTCCGGATCAGGCAGACATCCGCGCTGGTGCCGCCCATATCGAGCGTAATGACGTCGCCATGGCCAGCAGCGCGACCGATATAACCAGCGCCGACGACACCCGCCGCCGGGCCGGACAGCGCAGTGCGAATGGGATAGATGCGGGCGCGAT
>JAESSL010000111.1 GCA_016764135.1 Alphaproteobacteria bacterium | reverse complement strand
GGCGGGGTATAATTTTCTTTTCTCGCTGGCGGTCGGCGTGAGCGCGGCGGCTGCGGCATGCATTGCAGGGCGAAGGCGATGACCAACCCGAAACAGGACGGCCCGGCCTATCTACCGGGCGACCCTAACCCCGCAGAGCGGACACGGCGCATGATCCGCGTCGATCACGCCGGGGAGTTTGGCGCGGTCCGCATTTATGAGGGGCAGCTTTCGGTGATGCGGGGACGGGCCAGCGAACCCGTGATCCGGCATATGCTGGATCAGGAAAAACAGCACCTCAAAACCTTCGAGACTTTAATTGCGGAACATCACGTCAGGCCCACAATCTTTCAACCCCTCTGGCGTGTCGCCGGATTTGCATTGGGCGCGGTCACTGCGTTGATGGGTGAAAAGACCGCCGTGGCGTGCACCGTCGCAGTCGAAGACGTGATTGACGAGCACTATCAGGCTCAATCCAAAGCCATGGGCGAAGATGAACCGGCGCTGAAATCAACCATCGAGAAATTTCGCGCCGAAGAGCTGGAGCATCGCGACGCGGCGCTGGCGCATGGCGGCGGCGATGCGCCCGGCGACCCGTTTCTGAGCACCGCCATCAAGGCGGGATCCCGCGCGGCGATCTGGTTGTCTGAACGATTTTAGCGCAGCGCCCCGACCTTAACTCTGGTCGAGTTCCGTATCCCAATAGAGAAAATCGCGCCAGCTATCGTGTAAGAAATTGGGGGGATACCGCCGCCCGTTTTCCTGAAGTTGGTGCGTCGTGGGCGGCGCCGGCAGCCGCTTTGGCGCCATCCCGGCATAGGACGGCATTCGTCCACCCTTGCGCAAATTGCAGGGCGCGCAGGCGGCTACAACATTTTCCCAGGTCGTGCGCCCGCCACGAGACCGGGGCACCACATGATCGAAGGTCAATTCATGGGACGGCAGCGCATCGCCGCAATACTGGCATGCAAAGCGGTCACGCAAGAACACATTGAACCGGGTAAACGCAGGCCTGCGATTGGAGACAATGTATTCTTTCAGCGAAATGACGCTGGGCAACGTTAGGTTAAAAGACGGCGAATGGATGACCCGGTCGTAGTGCGAAACGACGTTGACCCGCTCGGTCACCACCGCCTTCACCGTATCGTGCCAGGACCATAAAGAGAGCGGAAAATAGCTTAACGGTCGGAAATCCGCATTCAGCACCAGCGCCGGACAATCACTTGCTTCGATCAACACATTTCGACCACCGCTTTCACGGCGCCCCATCTGTTATCGGGCCATTCTTCCAATAATTGGTAGCTGAATCGGTTTCCGGACACAAGAACCACAAAATAACAGTTTTATGCGATCTCCATCGCGCTTGGGTGCAGCGCCGCCGGGTAGCCTTCGCGCAAGATTGCGACGGCGCCGGGTGGGGTCATAATCTCGACGGCGCCCCCCCGGGGCCGCACTTTGCGCGGACCATAGCCGGACCACGTCCAGGGTAAGACCGCATCGCCAAGTACAAGATGGGGTTGATCCTTCCAAAGCACAAAGGTCCCATCCGGCATATTGTCCAGCGCTCCCGTCCAACGCCGCTGGGTTCGGGTCGCGGGATCAACGCGTTCGGCGTGCGCCTGCTGGTCCATTTCTGCGGCGCGTGGCGGCGACTTTATTCCAGCCGCGTCCCGCCAGGCGTCGCGCCATGCCAGAGCGGCCTGCCGGCGACATTCAAAACAGGGCCGGTGTCCGGCGGCGATGGCGGCGGCCTCGTCGAAGAAAAATAATTCCGTATAACGGCGCGGGGTCATAATGGTGCGATGGCGACCCTTGAAGTCCAACTGGCAAATCAACCACGCTTTGAGGACCCATCGACGACGCCCTAATTGTCGATTTTCGTCATGCAACACGCCCCGGTTGCCCATGAACAATCCACGTTCAGGAACCGCGACTATCTCCCCGGTCGGCCCGACCCTGTTTTGCAGCGGACGCGACGCCATCGGCTACACGCCGAATTCAGCGCGCAGGAAGTCGCCGCCGCGCGTCAGTCCTTCCGGGTCGATGCCATGCCCCTGACCCGGGCGCGATTCGGTTTCAACCGTAAAACCCGCGCCCGTCAGGCCGGTCTCCGCCTCCGCCATGGACGCGAACGGAACCAGATCGTCCACTTCGCCGTGAATCAGCAAGACCGGCGGGCGCGACACAGTCTCCGTCGCCAATCGCTCCGGCGCGATCAAGCGACCGGAATATCCCACCACCGCAACCACGGGCGCATCGCGGCGCGGCGCCACATACAAGCTCATCATGGTGCCCTGACTAAAACCGACCAGCGCCAGTTTGTCGGCGCCAAGGCCGGTTCGCGTCAATTCCGCGTCAATGAAGGCGTTCAAGCTCGGCGCGACATTGTTGATCCCCGCCAGCATGGCCTCGGGCGAGCGATCCTGAACACTGAACCATTGATACCCGTAGGGCGCCATATCGCAGGGAAACGGCGCGTTTGGCGCGGCGAAGGCGGCCTTGGGCAAATTCTGCGCCCAATGCGGGGCCAGCCCGATCAAATCATCGCCATCAGCGCCCAGCCCGTGCAACAGGATCACCAGTTGCTCCGGATCTCCCCCCGCCATGGGCTCGTGGCGGGGTCCGTCGAGCTCGATCAGTTCAGCCATATTCGGTCCTCTTGTTCCTGAAATTCGACTTGAAGTTAGCGTAAAGCCCCGCCTTGGAGCCCCGTCTTTAAAGCGCCTTCTTAAAGCGCGGCGGTGTTGTAATGATGCCAGAACAGCAGCGCGGCGATCCCGCGCCACGGTCGCCAGGCTTCCGCGATTTCGTCCATCGTCGCGCGGTTGGGTCGCTCGTCCAACCCCTTGATGCGTTGCACGGCGACCTGCACCGCAAGGTCGTCGGCGGGCCAGACGTCGGTTCGACCGAGCGCGAACAGCATGTAAACTTCGGCGCTCCAGCGGCCCAGCCCCTTGCGCGCGATGATCTCGGCCATGACCTGATCATCGTCAAGTTCGGGCAGTTTATCCGGCGAAAAGGCGCCGGAGAGAATGTCCTCCGCCAGCAATCGGCTGTACTCCATCTTGCGGCGGCTCAATCCGACAACGCGCAAGGCGTCATCGTCCAGCGCCAGAAACGAGTCCGGCGTCAGCGGTTGCGTCGCCTCAACCAGGCGGCCCCGTATAGCGGCGGCGGCGTGCACGGACACCTGCTGACCGATAATGATATTCAGAAATGTCCCAAACCCCTGCTCGCGGTTGCGGGGTTCCGGGTACCCGACGGCCTCTACCGCGCGAGCGATATCCGCATCGCGCGCGGCCAGTTCGCTCAAGGCGGTTGCTATGGTTTCTGGGGTCATGACAATTGACTTACCCCGTCACGCGGTCTACCGCCAGTCTCATGACGACGGAAAATACGCTCCTGTCACACTCGGCCCTGTCTACAACGGCGCCGCTCACCGTCACCCGGTTTGCCCCCAGCCCCACCGGGCTCCTGCATCTTGGTCACGCCTACAGCGCGCTGTTCGCCGAGGCCGCCGCGACAGACAAAGGCGGGCGCTTCCTGCTACGGCTGGAAGATATTGACGTCGGGCGCTGCCGACCCGAATTCGAGGCCGCCATCTTTGAAGACCTCCAATGGCTGGGGCTGCACTGGGAAACGCCCGTGCGCCGTCAATCCGACCATCTGGACGACCACGCCGCCGCGCTGGCGCATTTGGACGACGCTGGATTGTTGTATCCATGCTTTTGCACACGCAAGGATCTGGCGCGCGAGGCCGCCATGTCGCTGAGCGCACCGCATAGTCCGGACGGCCCCATCTATCCCGGAACCTGCCGTAATCTGGACAAAACGACGCGAGAAGAGCGGATTACGTCAGGCGCGCCCCATGCATTGCGCCTGGATACCGCGAAGGCGATGCGCACAATCGGACGCCCGCTCACATTTACCGATAGCGCGCGCGGGCGCATCGACGTTCAGCCGGAAGATTGCGGCGACGTCGTGCTGGCGCGCAAGGACATCGCCACCAGCTATCATCTGGCGGTCGTCGTCGATGATGCGCGCCAGGGCGTCACTCTGATTACCCGCGGCGAAGATCTGTTGCACGCCACGCCCGTCCACCGAATTCTGCAAACCCTGCTGGGTTATTCGGAGCCCCTGTATCACCACCACGCCTTGCTTCATGGGCCTGACGGCGCGCGATATGCGAAACGCGACGGCGCCGTGACGCTGGCCGCGTTGCGAGACAAAGGCGCAACTCCGGAAGATATTCGACAGATGATTCAGGATCACGCCTGAAGCATTGTGAGGATAGCGCCGCATGGGAATTGACGGGAATCAATAAATCCGTCATTTTTACTGTATTCACTTTGTAATTTATAACGTACGTGGCCTCTATTACTGTAACCTGACGAGGATTCAATGCCCGCTAAAGTCAATTCTGGCGGCGACACACCGGATAACGCGCTCTTTCAAATGAGCAAGGCCGCGCTTGAACGTATCGCGGAAACCCGCTTTCGAACGGAATTAAGCGCCCTCTCGTCGGAAAACATGACGCAGCTTTTGCAAACGCGCGACTTGACGGCCAGCCAACAGAAGATTGTAAAATTTTATATTATCGATGCTCGGAATCAAAGCGCCGCCGATGTGTTGGAGCGTGCGGAAAACCGAAGCGCCAAACGCAAAAAAAATACACCCCGGAAGGCGCGCACAAAAGCGACCACCAGCGCCGCCTCTGACAACGGGCCGTTCTGGCGTGGGTTCACCGAATGGTTTTCAAATATTTCACCCGGCGCGCTCATTAAACGGCGGACAAAAGATGCCACCGGGCAGCGTCAACG
>JAESSL010000110.1 GCA_016764135.1 Alphaproteobacteria bacterium | reverse complement strand
GCGCTGGCGATAACCGGGGCGCCGCCCATTAATTCAGCAATCGGGGCCACGTCCAGCGTGGCCGACATCACCAAAATGCGCAGGTCTTCCCGCAGGCCCGCCTGACAATCCAGGCACAACGCTAGGCCCAAATCAGCCTGCAAATTACGTTCATGAAACTCATCAAAGATAACAACCGCCACGCCTTCCAGAGAGGGGTCGCGTTGTAGGCGTCGGGTCAGAATGCCTTCGGTGACGACCTCGATGATGGTGTGCGGACCGGTCTTGTTGTCCAGTTGAATACGGTAGCCCACTGTTTTACCGACTGGCTCGCCCAAGGTTTGCGCCATACGCCGGGCCGCCGCCCTCGCCGCCAGACGACGGGGCTCCAGCATGAGAATCTTGCCACCCTCCCGCCAGGGCGTATCCAGAAGCCTCAGAGGAATCCGCGTGGTTTTCCCTGCGCCCGGCGCGGCCTGCACAACTGCGTTGGGGACGAGCTCAAGGCTTGCACAGAGCTCCGGCAATATGTCGTCGATTGGCAGTTTGGTCATGGTTGCGGATCGTGTCGATTGAGTCTGCCTTTAGCAAGCGTCGATAACTATTCCAAACGTGTTTGGCTGCCTTTTTCGGTTGGCTGGGCAGGAACATCGTCGAGGGTAGCTTGAACGAGCCAAGTGTGCGCCTCTGAAGTGGGGTTCGGTAATTTTTCGAGTTCATTGCTCTAGTTTTAGCGTCTTTCTGCTTTATCGCATTCGTGGACATTAAGGCCGAACTTCAGTACGTCCGCTTATTACCCAAAGCAGGCATTCGCCGAGGGCCCCCTAAGCTAGTCTTCATCATCAAAAATAGATAAGTTGCGTTGACCTGAAGGCATCATCTCCGTAGGCTGAAACCTATGCAGGTGCGACGCACCACTCTCTGCCTTGCCACTATCATCTTCTTCTTCTGGTCGGTTTATGATCTCAACATGGCCTCTGGGCAATCGTCTGAGTTGATTGTGTCAGAGAGACTTTACAGCGAGAACTATCGACGGGCTACCGTTGCGCAGAATGCAGGTGACTATTCCAGCGCCGAAGAATCGCACCGGACGAACCTGACGCTGATCAAATCCACGCCTGGGATGCTGCCGGAGTTTCGAGTCCAAGCTCGCTACAACCTGGCGAGCGCCTTTACGAATCAAGGTAAATTAGACGACGCCGAGTCGATCTTGAGGGAGGCGCAAGGGATCCTGGATGCCAACCCACAAATCCATCGGATTATAAAAGCCTACCTGTTGCTCAATTGGGGAAAGCTTAAAGGTAAACAGCACAAATTCAAGGTGGCGGAAGAGATGCATGAAGAAGGGCTCGCTTTTCTCGAAAACACGACCGGACCTTCTGATGCTGCCACTGCAGGCGCGCAGATTTCGTTGGCCCAGATCCAAGTGCAACTTGGTAAGCTCAAGAAGGCCGAGGGTAACTATCGTCATGGACTCCGGGTCCTCTCCGAATTGGGAATTCCTGTTTCCAATCCACTTTATGTGGAGGCCATCGACGCATATGAAGCTTTGCTAGTGCGACTTGGTATCCAGCAAGTCCGACTACAGCTCCTCGTGTCCGCGCCTCCCAACAATCCTTAGGTGTTACCATTTCCGATTATGGCCAGAAGCGGATCCCAGTTCACGGTTTTTCGATATCCGCTTTTGCCCCAACCCCGTCCTCGAAAATCACGACGGCGACAGAGGCGGCGTTAGAGCCACCCCATCGCAATCTAACGTTCCTACTTTTTCTTAGGCGGTTGAGGGCGGGAAAAGACGAGCTCGTTGTCCGTCGAGGCGGTCGCGTCGAGGGTATAGCCGCCGGCGTTGAAATCTTTCAGGCCTTCGGCCCGATCAACCCTGTTTTCCATGATCCAGCGCGCCATCGCGCCGCGCGCATGCTTGGCGTAATACATGAGCGAGCGGGTCTCGCCATCCTTCACGTTCAGAAACTTCGCCGCGATGACCGTTTGTCCCAACGCTTTGGCGTCCACAGCTTTGAAATATTCGATTGAGGCGAGATTGACGATCGTTGTGTCGGCATGGTCAGCGAGGCCTGTATTCAGTTGATCGGCGATGCGTCCGCCCCAGAATTCATAGAGGGATTTCCCACGGCCATTCGCCATTTTGGAGCCCATCTCAAGGCGATAAGGCTGGATCGCGTCCATGGGACGTAAAACGCCGTATAAGCCGGAGAGGATGCGTAAATGATCCTGCGCATAAGAGAGCGTATCCTCGGAGAGACTGCTCGCCTCCAGTCCCCAATAGACGTCGCCGTCAAAGGCGAGCCCGGCAGGCTTGGCGCTATTGCTTTTATTGTCGAGGTTGAAGGCCTGAAACCGCTCGAAATTCATGGCGGCGAGATTATCGCTAATATGCATTAGCCGCTTCAGGTCGTCCGCGCTCTGGGTTTTGGCGACAATCGCAAGCTCGTGCGTATCATTGCGCAGGCGCGGCTGCGTGATTGGGAGACCCGTTTCGGCGGGGGTCATATTCAGTTTTTTTGCAGGGGAGAGTAGCGTCAGCATGTCTATCCTTTCCTCCTAACATCAACCCGGTCCATCCAGGTTCGTATGCGTGGGTCTGTGACGATATGAAGCTAGCGCCCTGCGTCAAAAATTCAAGCCGCTTGATATGAAAAGTGCGCAGGTTTCGGTATTCTTGGGGGACTGATTTTGCCGTCGAAGTCGATACTTTAGAGTAGAAACACGACTTTGCATTAATCGACATGCATACGCGCGCTCCCATAGGTCCCGCTCGACGCGATGAAACACGCTTGGATTTGGGCAAGCAAGACCATGTCGTCCAATTGCCGTTGACTGGCGCCTCCGCGTCGGCAATGTAGCTGACTGCTCATTCTGAAACCTTGTCGCGCTGGTCGAAGGCGATTCCCGCCTCCGAACAATTATGGCGTGTTGCGGGTCTCCGAAAAAAAGCACCCGCATGTAAAAACCGCGCTGGGCCAGACCTCTATTGACGGTTGCTGTCGGAGGAGGGCGCGGGGGCTCATCAACGAGTACAAAAGCAATGGCGAGGTTCTGTTTTACGCGGCGAAGTAACGGCGTCAGACGGGCTTTTCTCTCTGGCGCAAATTCAAAAATATCGACCTGATACACAAATTCTAACGGCGTCCTGTTGACCTATGTCAATGCACCCCTCGCGCTGAAACGCCATCTTCCAATAGTAGAAAACCCGAGAATGGGTTGAAGAACCGGCGCCCAGTGTGGCCAAGGTTGGATTGGGAATGTTGTGGTTGTCGGCGTTGTGCGGATTCTTCGAACCTTCGTTAAGCGCTCCCCTCTTATTGGGGGCGCCGGGGCGTTAGTGCTTGGAATGTTGATGTGGGGTGGGTTCAATTGGAGCCTCGAGATTACCAATACAGAGGACTTTTGCGTGTCGTGTCACGCCATGCGCGACTACGTCTTCAAGGAATACAAGCAGACCATTCATTACAACAATCGCACTGGCGTTCGCGCGTCATGCCCGGATTGTCATGTGCCGCGGGAGTGGATTCACAAAGTCATCCGCAAGGTGCAGGCGAGCAACGAGTTGTATCATTGGGCGCTGGGCTCCATCGACTCGCCACAGGCGTTCGAGGCGAAACGCGGGGCGCTGGCGGCGCAGGTATGGCGGGGCACGGAAGCGACCCGGTCGCGGGAATGCCGCAACTGCCACGACATAGAATTTATGGCGAAGGCGAAGCAAGCGAAGCCTGCGCAGGTCATGCACGAACTCGCCGAGCGCTGGAATTACACCTGCATCGATTGTCACAAGGGCATCGCGCATTCGCTGCCCCGGGACTTCGATGCGTCCAAAATAATGGACACGCTGCACGACCGGTTCGAATCGGAAAAAATAGAATGCCGTCGATGCCATGTGGACATGGTCAAACCGCCGCCCGGACAGGGCTGGTGAGACGAGACAAAATTGAGAAGACGATGAAAGGGAGAAAACGATGAAGGGTCATCTACGAATTTTGAGCGGGCTTACAGGGCTCTTGTGTTTCCTGTATGGCGGCATCGCCATGGCGGAAACACCGTCGAAATCAGCCTTGAAAAACGGCAAGGCGCAATTTGCGGAGAACTGCGAAGCCTGCCATCAGGCCGACGCCATTGGCATTCCGGGCATTGCGCCCTCGCTGGCCAACCCGGAATTACTGGCGATCTCATCCGATAAATTTTTAATGTCCACCATCCGCGATGGTCGCGAAGACACCTCGATGGCGCCGTTTGGACATCTTGGCCGAAAGAACGTCAAGGACATCGTGGCGTATCTTCGCACCCACGCCAAAGGTCCGAACCGGTCCGCTGAAGTAGACGCCCAACCCAATGCGCAGGGCGACCCTCGTCTTGGCAAACTCTGGTACGACCAGATCTGTTCGACCTGTCATGGGCTGGACGGCAATGGATACGACGCGGGCGGCACCGGCACGGCTATTGGTTTGAGCGGTTTCCTGAGTAAAGCATCTGACGGATTTATCCGCGAAACCATCGCGAAGGGTCGCTCCAACACCCGCATGTTGGCCTTTAAGGGGCCCGCGGCGATGGCGAACCTGACCGACCGAGAAATCGACGACATCATTGTGTACCTGCGTAGCATAGAAAAAACCCAGTAGAGGCTGAACCCATGAAACGGATCAAAAATCATCTGTCCCGTCGCGACATGTTGAAAAACAGCGCGTTTGTTACCGCCGCGGGCGCAGGCGCAGGCTTGTTTGTCGGCGCCAACCCTGAATTGGAAATCGCTTCTGCGCATGCGCAGGACCGTGAGGAAAACCGGACTACGGCGCTGGCGCAATGCCCCTATTGCGGCGTTGGTTGCGGCACCATAATCCAGGTGGAGAATGGCAAAATCGTCTCGATGCGTCCCGACAAGGACCACCCCACAAATTACGGGCTGCAATGCATCAAGGGGCTGACCGCCGCCGAACCAATGTATGTCGATCGGATGGAGGGCGATTCCTATGTCCGTAAAGACGTGTGGGCGGAATGGAAAAAACCTGGCCACGGCGACATGGAATTCACCAGTAAGACCAAAGGCTCCTTCGACGAGGAACATTTCATCCGCGTCTCCTATGAAGACGCCTCGGAAATGGTGGATCACAAGATCGCCCATTTCGCCAAGAAGTATACCGGCAACTCAATTGGTCTGTACGGGTCCGGCCAGTTGACCATGGAAGGTCAATATATCGAAAACATGTTCATGAAAGGTGTGCTGGGTTCCAACACTATCGAAGCCAACGCCCGCATGTGCATGACATCGGCCGTAACCGGGTATTTCGCCACGCTTGGCTCCGACACGCCGCCGCTGGCCTATGAAGATATCGAGCTCAGCGACATGATTATGCATTTCGGCCACAATGCGCGCGAATCCCACCCGATTATTTTCTGGCGCGCGGCTGATCATAAAAAGAAAAAAGATATTCCGACCGTCATCGTCGATCCCCGGCGCACCGGCACGGTCATGGGCTATGAAGACATCAACCCCGAGAACACGGTCCATGTTCCGATTTTGAATGGTGACATCAGTTTTTTGAACGCCATCGCGCATGTGCTGCTGAAAGACCATGAAGACATTATCGATTGGGATTTCGTCAAGGAGCACGCGCCAGGTTGGAAAGAATATGTCGATTCAGTGCGAGCGGATTATAGCCCTGAACAGGTACAGGATCGTATGGGAGGCCCGAACCACGACGTGCCACCCGAGCTTATCCGTAGGGTCGCGGGCCTGTTTGCCGACGCGACGCGTAAACGTCTGGCGCGCTCCAAAGGCAACCAGGAAGGCGGTTATGGCGGCGTCATTATCATGTGGGGCATTGGTTACAACCAGCACATCCACGGCCAACACAACGTCATCGCCATTATAAATCTGCTGACATTGACCGGAAACCTGGCGAAGCCCGGCTGTGGTCCGTTCTCCATGACCGGTCAACCTAACGCCATGGGCGAGCGGTTCACCGGCGGACTGACAGATAGATTACCGTTCAACGAACCGCTCAAAAACGCCAAGCATCGCAAGAAAATGGCCAAGGCCTGGGGCGTTCCGGAAGCGAACCTCATCACCGCGATGAATGCTAAAAACCCAGGCTTCGCCGTGGGCATGATGGAGCGCGCGCAAAAGGGCGATGTGAAAGCGTTCTTCTTTGTCTACGCCACCCATATCGATTTGCCCGACGTCTATAATCTTGTGCGGCCCGCGCTAGAGAAAACGTTCAACGTCGTTCAGGAAATTTACCGACACGCGCCGAACAATTTATACGCCGACGTTATTTTCCCCGCAGCGACATGGGGGGAGGTCGAGGGCGTCTATATCAGTTCGGAACGCCGCTTGAACATTTGCCAGAAGGCGGCGGAACCCCCACAAGGATGCCGACCGGATCTGGATATGGTCCTCGACAAGGCCAAGGGCATCGGCAAGCTGCTGGGGCTCGATATGGAAAAGGCGCTTCCCTACCAACGCAAAGAGGATGGGTTTTACGCCGCAGAGGAAATTTTCCGAGATGTTATCGCCGCCTCGGAAGGCACGGACACTGATCTGACCGGCATGCTTGAAGTCGAGAAACTGGACGAACTCACCCCCTATGAACAATTGGCGGAACTGCGCGGCATTCAATGGCCCGCGCCCACCTATGAAATTGCGCAGAACGGCGGCACGAAGCGCCGCTTCATGCTTCAGGAAGGTAACTGGAAGAACAAACCCTATGGGTATTTCCGCACCAATGACGGCAAGGTCCATATGAAAATGGTCCATCAGGACTACACAGATCGGGTCGCCATCACCAAGGAGCTGATGCGGTTTGGCGCGGAGGACGACCTTCATACAATCGACCATATGGACCTGATAAAGCTTGCGCGGGACAAGGGCCTGACGCCGGATCTTCCTGACGAAGAGCACCGCGGCAAGAAATGGTCCGACATACCAAAAGACAAATATCCGTACTGGTTCGGCCTCGGTGTGGTGTACGAACATTTCCACACCGCCAAATCCAACCGCAGCCCCACGACACGACGGCTGGTTCCGGAAATGTATGTGGAAATGCATGAAGAGGACGCCAAGGATCTGGGCGTCAAGGACGGCGACAAGCTGCGTGTCATAACCAAACGCGGATCGTTGGAAGCGCGCGCGCAAATTGGCACCAACTCGCTGGTCAAACCGGCGCGGAACAATGTCCCACGTGGCTATATGTTTGGTCCGTGGAACCTTTCCGTGGCGGACAGCGCGGACCCCAAGAAAAACAAGTGGTTGGCCAATGGCGTCACCAGCCGCATCTGGGATCCGGTGTCCGGGCAGGTCGACTTCAAGAAGAGCGCCTGTCGGATTGAAAAAATCTAAACGGCGAATGGCGGCGGTGAATTCGATGGAACGCAGAACTTTTGTCAAGACGCTCGCCGCCGGCGCTGTCGCAGGCCTTGCGCCTGAGGCGGCGCAGGCGTGGGGCGGGTCGGAGCATGGCGCTTCGGCGCCGTTCCGGTTTTTGCGCCCGCCGGGCGCGCTGGATGAAGACGAATTTCTCACCCGTTGCATCAATTGCGGACAATGCGGAGAGATTTGTCCCAACCGCTGCATCAAGTATTTCAATATGGAAAACGGCGTCGCATCGACCGATACGCCCTATATCATCGCACGCGAAAAAGCCTGCATTCTGTGCATGAAATGCGGCGATGTATGCCCAACCGGCGCAATTGCGCCGATCAAACGCGAGGCCCGGGCCATTGTCGATAACGTTAAGATGGGACATGCCGTTGTTGACGAAAGTCTGTGTCTGTCCTTTCAGGGCAAGACATGCGGGGTGTGTTATCGCGCCTGTCCGTTACCCGACGTCGCAATTACCGTTGGTCTTCTGGAACAACCTCACGTGACTGAGAATTGCATCGGATGCGGGCTTTGCGAACGGTCCTGTATTCAATTGCCGCAGGCCATTCGGGTCATCCCTTCTCACGATTAATTTTGGAAACTGGAATGCAAGCGGCACCCCCATTCTTTTTGTGGCGACACTTAAACAAGTTGCGTTGGGTCAGTCTGAGCGTCGTGTTCGCGATGCTGATATTTTTACCCTTCGCGCATGTTTACCAGACCTTTGTCGCGGCGCATGCCTATGACTTGCTGGCGCCGTCCGAACAGCAACTCTACGACGTAATGGAAGCGTTGACGCAGCCGTTCGTTGGCGATCCTTCGCGTGATCTCGACGCGATCAAAGGAACGACCT
>JAESSL010000109.1 GCA_016764135.1 Alphaproteobacteria bacterium | reverse complement strand
GTGGTGCGGGCGCAGACACGCTGTTTGGCGATGCGGCGGCGAATTTGCTGAACGGCGGCGCCGGCGATGATACGCTGCTCGGCGATGCGGGCGATGACATTGTGAACGGCGGCGCGGGGAACGATTTCCTGATCGCGGGCAGTGGCCTTGGCGATGACGCTTATGATGGCGGCTCGGGTATTGATACGATCTCCTTCGCCAGCACGACTCTGGGCGTTTCAGTTGATCTGACGGCAGGGACAGCGACGGGGTCTGAGACCGGCACAGACACGATTGCGGCGCTGAGTGTTGAGAACGTTATCGGCGGCGCTGGCAACGACGTATTGTTGGGCGATTCAAACGCCAACACGTTGACCGGTAATGCTGGCGACGACATTGTCTTTGGCGCGGGCGGCGATGATGTCCTGGTCGCGGCCAGCGGGTTAGGTAATGACAGTTACGATGGCGGCGTCGGCGTCGATACCCTGTCTTTCGCCAGTGCGACGAACACCGTCTTTGTTGATGTTGGTACGGGGCAGGCCACGGGCATCGATATCGACGACGACGTGTTCACCAATATCGAGGTTATCGCGGGCGGTGCTGGTGATGATTTCATGGCTGGCGACGCTGCCGCGAATACATTGCTGGGTGCAGGTGGTAATGACCTGATTTTCGGCGTAGAGGGCGATGACACGCTGGTTGGCGAGGCGGGAGACGACACCCTTTTTGGCGGCGCTGGCGAGGATGACTTGTTTGGCGGTGATGGCGCCGATTTCCTGCAGGGCGGCAACGGGGTCAACGATCTGGTCGGCGGCGCGGGTAATGACGTCCTTTCCGGGAATGTGCGCGGACAAACTGGCCTTGGCCTTGGCAGTGGCCTAAATGATTTCAACCGCGCGGATTATTCGGCGGCGACGGGTGGAATTAACGCAATCTTGTCTGCGACAGGAACAGTGACCGGCGATGCCTCTGTTGGAACGGATACGCTCCGGTTCATTGACGAGGTTATTGGCAGCGACTTTGATGACACATTTAGTGCAGATGAGCTTCATGTCGGCAATTTCAGATCGTTCAATTCCTTTGAAGGCAGAGGCGGCGACGACACGATCACAGGTAATGGCTTCACGCGGATAAGTTACCGTCAAGCGACGAGCGGCGTAACGGTTGATTTGGACGCTGGTACGGCGATTGGCGACGCTTCGGTGGGCACGGATACGATCATTGGCGGCGTCAATCGCGTTCGAGGATCGACCTTCGATGATACGTTAAGCGGTACCGATGACGTCGGGTTCGAAGACTTCCGTGGCGAGGCGGGCGATGACGTTATCGACGGGCGCGCCGGAACTAACGACCGGGCGGACTATTTTACATCGAGCGCAGGCGTAAATGTAAACTTGTCTACGGGCGTGGCGCTTGATGGGTTGGGCGGTACAGATACGCTAATCGGTATCGAACGCGTGCGAGGGAGCAATTTTGACGACACGCTTATCGGCGATAGCGGCGCCAATACGCTGGAATCCGGTCTTGGTACGGATCTTTTTGTCGGTGGTGGTGGCGATGATAAATTCATCGGCAATATCGCGCGCGGCGCCATTGCCGATTTCAACACGGTGGACTATTCGTCGGCGACGGCTGGCGTCGATATACGCCTGAGCGCTCAAGGTACAGTAACGGGCGATGCGTCTGTCGGTACGGATACGCTCATTGGCATCGACCGGGTGTTCGGCAGCGCTTTTGCCGACACCTTTGTTGCGGATAGCCAACACAACGGAAATTTCGACCTATTCAACGAATTCCAGGGCGGCGCCGGAAACGATACAATCACGGGCAATGGCGCAACGCGCGTTAGCTACCGTGATGCGACCAGCGGCGTTGATATTGATCTCGATGACGGGACTGTAAGCGGCGATGCTTCTGTTGGCGTCGATACCTTTACAGATTCGGTCGGTGGTGGATTCAACTTTGGTATCGGCAGCGTTCGAGGATCCAATTTCGACGATTCCTACTTTGGCGGCCTTGGCGTCGACAGTTTTCGGGGGCAATCCGGCAACGACTTTATTGATGGCGGGTTTGGCGATTTCGATAGAGCGGATTACCGCAATTCTTCAGCGGGCGTTGATGTCAATCTGTTAACCGGCGTTGGTCAGGACGGGTTTGGCGATACCGATACGCTTACGAATGTAGAGCGGCTTCGCGGATCTGAATTTGCGGATACGCTAATCGGCGATAACGGCGACAATCGCCTTCAAGGTCAAGGCGGCGCCGATTTCCTCGATGGCGGGTTTGGCGTCGATGAAGCGAATTTCGACACCAGCGGTCCCGGTGGCGTGACGGTCAATCTGGTTACGGGGCTGGCGACCGACAATGGCGGCGCGACGGATACTCTGGTCAGTATTGAAAACGTCACCGGTACGGAATTTGACGATACGCTGATTGGCGATTCTGCGGATAACGTTTTGCAAGGCCTTGAAGGAAATAACCTTCTGGTTGGCAGCGCCGGAAACGACACGTTGAAAGGCTTCGCTAACGGGAGTCAGGCGGACCTCAATCAGGTGGATTATTCTGCCGGATCTGCAGCGCTGACGGTCGAGTTGGGCGTCGATAACAGCTTTGGGCAGGCGACGAGTTCGGAGTTTGGAACGGATTCACTGCAAAACATCGATTTGGTGTTTGGCGGATCCGGTGACGATACGTTCACGGTGGGAACGCTGCATCAGGGCAACTTCACCGATTTCGCCGAAATTGAAGGTATGGCCGGCAACGATACGATCACGGGCAACGGGCGGACGCGGATTGGCTATCAACGCTCTATTGCGGGCGTAACGGTAGACCTCCAGGCGGGAACCGCGCTGGATGGATTTGGCTCCACGGATACAATTACCGGCGGCGTCAATCAAGTTCGAGGGTCCGCGTTTGATGATGTGATTACAGGGTCTGGCGCGAATGAATTGTTCCGCGGCGGAGCGGGTGATGATGTCATTGATGGCGCGGGCGGATTTGACCGTATCGTATATGTCGATTCTTCCACGGGCGTTTCTGTCAATTTGGCGACGGGGTTGGCTATCGACGGGCAAGGTGGTTTTGATACCTTGTCTAATATCGAAAGTATTCGTGGGTCAGAGCACGCCGATGTTTTGATCGGCGACGCGAATGACAATGAGCTGATAGGTGGTCTAGGCGCGGATTTCCTGGATGGCGGCGCCGGGATCGACGAGGCTGATTTTGCGTCCTTCACAGCAGGCGGCGTGACGGCGAATTTGACGACCGGCATCGCGATTGATCAGACCGGCGGCGTCGATACGCTGGTGAACATCGAAAATCTGGCGGGCACCGATTTTAACGATACGCTGACGGGTGATGCTGGCGCTAACACCATCAACAGCCGCAATGGGAATGACCTTATTATCGGCAGCGCGGGTAATGACGCACTGATTGGCGGTACGGGGGGCGGTTTCACCCAAATCGATTATTCCGCTGGGTCTGCGCCGTTAACGGTCAATCTGGGCGTTTTCAACTCCCTTGGCACTGCGACGAGCGCCGAGTTTGGCGCTGATACGTTGCAATTTACTGACAAAATCTTTGGCGGCGACGGGAATGATGTGTTCACGGCGGGTACGCTGCATGTCGGTAGTTCGGGCAGCGACTTCAATGAATTTGAAGGCATGGGCGGTAATGACGTCATAACAGGCAACGGCAATACGCGCGTGAGTTATCAGCGTGCGACGGCAGGCGTAACGGTCGACTTTGGCGCTACTGGCACGGGAACGGCGCTTGGCGATGCGTCGGTTGGTAGCGATACGCTGCTAGGCGTGACGCAGGTTCGCGGTTCCGATTTTGACGATACGTTGTTGGGATCAGATACGGCGGCTTTTGAACAATTCCGGGGGCGCGGCGGCAATGATTTCATCGATGGCGGAGGCGGTTCCAGCGATGAAGTTCGCTATTCCAGCGCCAGCACCGGTATTACGGTTGATTTGTCCGGAGGCTCGACAGTCTCTTTTGCAGATGGCTTTGGCGGCATCGACACGATCACAAACATCGAGCGAATCCGCGCCACGGACTTCAGCGATCATCTCACGGGGAATAGCGCTGCAAACAGGCTTACCGGTCAGGACGGCGACGATACGCTGATTGGCGGAAGCGGCAATGATGATTTGCGCGGCGATGGCGGCAACGATGTTCTTGAAGGTGGAATTGGCGCCGATAACGTTAAAGGCGGCGCTGGAGACGATATTCTGATCGCGGACAGTGCGTCGTTTGGCGGCTCATTGAGCGATACTTACGACGGTGGATCCGGTCGGGACCTTGTTGATTACTCAACGATTAATGAAGTGCTGTTTGTAAATTTGGCCGCGCAAACGGCTACGTTTTTTGTGACAACCTCGATCACTGATACGCTGATTGGTATCGAAGAAGTCATTGGCGGCACAAACGATGATTTCTTGGTTGGATCCGCGGGGGATGATTACCTCGATGGCGGCGCTGGCGAGGATCATGTCTTTGGCGACGCTGGCGACGATGACCTCAATGGCAGCGGCGGCGATGACCGGGTCTTTGGTGGGCAAGGAGATGACGTCCTTGGCGGCCAGGATGGCAATGATCTGATCCTGGGCGATGCCGGTAATGATCTGTTGTTTGGCGATGAAGGCGCTGACACGCTGTATGGCGGCGCCGGAGACGATTTCCTCGACGGTGATACCGGCGATGACATCATGCACGGCGGCGACGGTCGCAATGTGCTGGAAAATGGCGTCGGCAACGATTTCCTGACTGGTAGCATCCGTGGTCGGTTGGAAGTTGATACGGGAATAAGCGATTTCAATATTGCCGATTACTCGGACGCTGAAGCAGGCATCACGGTGACAGTGAGCGATACCGGCACAGTGACTGGCGATGCGTCTGTGGGTATCGACACCATCCGCCATATTGACGAGATTATCGGATCGTCCTTTGACGACATCTATACCGCTGACAACACGCATGTCGGTAACTTCAATCAATTCAATTCGTTCCGCGGGTTGGGCGGGAACGATACGATCACGGGCAATGGCTTCACCCGCGTGAGTTACCAGGGCGCGACAGACGCGGTGACGGTTGATTTGCTGGCTGGGAGCGCGATCGGAAATGATTCGGTGGGGACCGATACGTTCCTCGGCGGCGTCACCCGTGTTCGCGGCAGCGCCTTTGGCGACACCTTGCTGGGCTCCAATGACTCGGTCTTTGAACAGTTCCGGGGCGAGGCGGGCGATGACGTC
>JAESSL010000108.1 GCA_016764135.1 Alphaproteobacteria bacterium | reverse complement strand
GTGGAAATCCAGCAGGACGTTGCTGTGGTATCCGCGGTTTTGCGTGCCGTGGGTGACGTCCTTGTTGACCACGTCCAGCAAATATTCACCTTCGCGGTTTTGTTTGGTGATCTTTCCGTATTGAGCGCCGGCAATGCAGAGCACTGCGCGGGAAAGCTCCAGTCCCCAATCATCGACGGGTAGTCCCGACAGCATCGAGAACCCCGGCCCATTTTCCAGATCGTTGTAGGACGCGTCCAACAGGGCGCTGGTGATCGGGAGGTCATACGCCGCCGCTGTGATGGATTCGGGCGCCGCGCCGGAGTCGATCATCCGCCGTCCTGCGGCTTCCAACTCACTCAGCATGTTGGCGTCGAAACGCCGCACCCACGACCGGTTATCCGGGTATTTTGCCCCGGTCCATATCCACGCGCCGTCCAATGGCTCCAATGCCTGCGTCATGTCGTTGCTTCCACTACTCTGATTGCGGTCTATACCGGTCGGTCGCCCCGGACCAGCAGGCGATAAAGATGTCGATGTTTAGTGTGATCGTAATCGAACCGGGCCTGATGCAAGGCGGAACGGTTGTCTACGATAAGCATGTCGCCCAAGGTATATTCATGGACATAGGTGAACTCGGGCTTGATGGCGAGTTCCAGTAGTTCCGCCAGGAATTCCTGAGTTTCTTTTGGCTTCATGCCAAGGATGTTCTCGGTCTTTCCCGTATGAAACCAGATCGCTTTCGAGCCGCGATCCGGATGCGTTTGCACCAGCGGCTGAATCATTATTTTACCGTCCAGTGCGCCCTGATCGCGCATGTTGTCCGGATTGGCCACATTGGCGCGGGCGCTGCTGACCAGATTATTGGCGGTCTTCATGTCCGTGATGCGGTCTTTCATATCCTGCGGCAAAGCTTCAAAGCCGGCGCGTGAATTAAAGACCGCTGTTCCGCCACCGCCGCCGGGCAGTTCAATCGGGTACAGCGATGTGAATTTTGGTGGAAACTCCTGATTGGTGTGATCGGTGTGCCAGGTTGCGGTCTTCGAGACCTTCGCCTGTTTTCCGTTACTGTCCAGATGGCGGTTCGACAAGGTGCTGACCATTGGTTCGCCGGGCGCTAGGTAGCGTCGGTTCTGATCTTCCATCAAGTCACCGAACAACCGACCCGCATTTGCGAATTCGGGCGCTGTGAACTGTTGGTTGCGAATGACGATCACGACATTGTCCACCAGCGCGTCATATAGCGCCTGACGGGTTTCCTCCTCGAGAGGTTGGCGCAGATCAAGACCGGTGATTTCGGCGCCTATATGTTCCTTGATCGGGGTGACTTTCATCGTCTGTTTTTTGGTGAGCGCATTCATTGTTCGTCCTCCTCATTCGCGCCATCGGGAATATTGGGCAGGGACCACAAAATTGAAAACTCAGGCAGGAAGAAATCCGGCCTCAGGAGCCCGGCCTCAGAAAATCTGGAGAGGCCACACTATGAACATTTAAGGCTATGCGCCTTTTTGTGGGGTTGCAAGGCGGTGGGGACGAATGGTCGCACGTGTGTTTCAGCGTGCGACCATTCGAACTGTTATCCGGCCAATTCGTTGCGAACAATCCGGGCGCCGGCGCCAAGCGCTTTGAGTTTTCCTGCGGCGACGGAACGATTGAGCGGCGCCATGCCACAATTGGTGCAGGGTAAAACTCTGTCAGCGTCCACATACGCCATCGCTTTTCGGATCGTATCGGCGACTTTTTCCGGCGATTCAATTTCGGTGCTCGCAACGTCGATGGCGCCGACCATCACTTGTTTGTTTTTCAGCAATCCTATCAATTCCAGTGGTACATGGGAGTCGGCGCATTCCAGCGACACTTGATCGATGCGGCTGTCGTTGAGGGCGGGGAATATCTCTTCATACTGGCGCCATTCGTCGCCCAGAGTTTCCTTCCAGTCGATATTGGCCTGAATGCCGTAGCCATAACAGATATGAACGGCGGTCGTGCAGTTCAGC
The DNA here is from genome assembly GCA_016764135.1 of Alphaproteobacteria bacterium. Classification (GTDB taxonomy): domain Bacteria; phylum Pseudomonadota; class Alphaproteobacteria; order UBA8366; genus JABJJH01. The sequence continues at coordinate 3,541 of JAESSL010000108.1, read as the reverse complement.
CCGTCGATGGCTTGATGCAAGGCGGCGATCCCCCATTCTTTCACATCTTCCGTGAACACATTGAAGGCGGGCTCGTCGAATTGAATGACATCGACGCCAATGGCCTCCAGCTCTTTCGCTTCTTCGTTCAACAGTTTTGCGAAGGCCATCGCCATTTCCGGGCGGTTGTCGTAATGCGCGTTGGCGATGGTGTCGCAGATGGTCATCGGCCCCGGCAGGGTAAATTTCATCTTATGGTCAGTGTGCGCGCGCGTATGTCGCGCATCCAGATCGTGTACCGGGCCCTTGCGGTGCACCGCACCGGTGACGGTCGGCACGTCGACTGTGTACCGGTCGTTGCGGATGCCCATCGGGGTTTTTAAATCCCAGTCAATGCCGCCAATTTTTTCCAGAAACCCGTGAACGAAATGCGTCCGAAACTGCTCGCCATCGCCAACGATGTCGATGCCAGCGTCCTCCTGCTCTTTCAGCCAGACCAGCGCCGCGTCTTTTTTGGCTTCGATCAGGGCGTCCCCTTCGGATTTCCATTCTGGCCATAATGTTTCCGGTTCCGCCAACCATGACGGTTTGGGCAGGCTTCCTGCAATTGTTGTTTCCAACATGGTTTCGTCTCCCTGATTTTATATTTTTGAATGTCGATGGGCCGGTTATCTGAGCCGCCACTCTATCATGATTGAAAGTGGTCGGTCTAAATAACCTATGCGATCAAATGGAATGGAGTTGCCTCAGGACCAGATAGCGAATGCCATGCCCGTCCCGGTGCCGGCCATCGTGCGGTAGCCCGGTTGGTAATCGGTAAAATTCAACGGCAACTGTTCCAATGCGCCCGCAGCGCAGAGCCAGTTTCGAATTTCCGAACTGCCGCTGTTCAACTTGTTTCGCGGTATATTCTGTAAAGTTTCCGCATCCTTTTCACGCAACGCGCGGAGCACCATCTGGTCCAGCTCTTCGTCGATGGTGAAATGACTGAGCCCGCCGGACGCGATGATTCCGATGCGCGTATCTGAGGGGTAGGAGGCGACCGCTGCGAATATTGCCTGACCCAGCCGATAGCACCGGCGTGGGCTGGCTTGATTGGGCGGGAAATAGGTGTTCAGGAATACCGGAACGATTGGTAAATCAACGCCCTTCAGTAGACGGTTATGGACGAACCCGAAGGCGTGGCCTTCGCCCTTTCCGGGTTCGAGCCCGTTCGCACAGGCGATGTCGAATTCATCGTCGATGAGGCTGCCGATCATATGATGAGCGAGTTTGGAATCCACCGGATAATCGCGCGGGGTTTCGGCCTCGTAATATTTGGAAGTCATGCGCGCCCCCCAATTCGAATCAGCGTTCGCCAGCGGAACGTTGCGGATCGTTTTCCCGTGGTAAATGAGAATGCAGGGCAGGTTTTTGGGATTGTGGAGCTCGTTTTGATCGTCGCCTATGACGATTAACGCATCAAGATTGGCGCTGGCGATGGCGTCACGGATTCGCTGTAAATTTTCCATCGCCGCCGCGTGGCGCGTCGCCATGGCCTCTGGCGTTATTTTGTCGGCGATGTCAGCCGGCGCCATGCGTAATAAATCGTCAAAAGTTGCGGGCGCGCCGTCCTTGTCCAGGTTTTTGCGCACCTGATCGCGCTCGATAAAACGGGGCCAGTCCTCGACCGGAGCGTTCAGCATGGGGGTGTGAGAGACGCCCACACCAAGGACAATCTTCGCCATATCAAAATTTCCCTGAGATCACAGACGCTTCTCCAAGCGCGACTGTAGCGTCGCTTTGGGAAGCAATACAACCACGCAGGGTCACTTTCTTTTAAAGAATATGTTGGCCATCGCCGTAACCACTCGCATACAGTCAGCGGCTCTGAATGAAATTTGCCGAGATGGTGCGGGAGAGAATGATGCAGTTTGGAATTATGATGCGTGGGCAATTTCCGCAGGGCGACAATGTCGCTGAGCGGTTTGAAGAAATGCTCGAACAAGCGCGTCTGGCGGAACGACTGGGCTTTGATTCCGTCACTAAAGGGGCTCACTACAGCACGCATCCGCTACAGGATCTGCAGCAGGTTCCGTTTTTGTGTCGGGTTGCGGCGGAAGCGCCGAGTTTGCGGTTGAATACGGGCGTTATGTTGTTGCCGCTGCACAAGCCGCTTGATGTGGCCGAACAGATCGGGACGTTGGACATCATGACCAATGGCAAGGCGATCTTTGGCTGTGGCGTCGGGTATCGCGATGTCGAGTTTAAAGCGTTTGGGACGTCCCGAAAGTTTCGCGGGAAACGGTTTGAGGAAAATCTGAACGCCATCAAACGGCTCTGGACCGAGGAAAAAGTGACGATCAAAGGGTCTCATTTTGAATTGGACGAGGCGTCCTGTTCCGCCAAGCCGGTACAGCAACCCCATCCGCCAATCTGGATTGGCGCCAGCGCGGATTCGGCGATTCGGCGCGCGGCGCGCATGGGGACGTGCTGGTATGTTGGACCAAATGACCGGCTGGAAGCGGTGGAGAAACAACTCGAGACTTATAAACGCGCGCTCGACGAAGCCGACAAGCCGCTTCCTGATGAGTTTCCGTTTCGTCGTGAAGTCTTTGTCGCCCCGACCCGCGAAGAGGCGTTCGCGATCGCCAAGGGGCCAATCATGCAAAAATACAAAGCTTATCACGCCTGGGGATTAGGCCGATCCCGTCCCGGCGAGAAAGACGAGTTGGGTCTGCCGTTCGAGGAATTGATGAAGGATCGTTTCTTTATCGGATCGCCCGATGACGTCGCCGAGCAGATCATTAAATTTAACAAGCGGATCGGCATGAATCACGTGGTCATGAGCCTGCATTGGCCGGGGCTGGAAGTGTCTCGTTCCATGGAAACCATGCACCTGCTCGCGGAAGAAGTTTTCCCAAAAGTGAGTCAGGGTATTTAGGGGCTCCATTTGGAACGTCCCGAGTGATTGCTGCGCTTTTCATTCCCGGCGCGGCAGGTCACAATACCGGCAACGCCAACAAACCGCCCATCCGTGCGGAAAATCCAAAAATATCAAAAGCCCTGAGAGGATTCATCCATGTCTAAATCCGCCGCCCATGTTCTGCTTGCAACGCTGGACGCCCATGGGGTCGATGTTGCGTATTGCGTGCCGGGTGAAAGTTATCTCCCGATGACAGACGCCTTTCTGGATTTTCCGCATATGAAACTGGTGGTGTGCCGTCATGAGGGCGGCGCCGGGTTGATGGCTGTCGCACATGCGCGCCTGCGCAATGAACCGGGCGTTTGCATCATCAGCCGGGGACCCGGCGCGATGAACGCCGCCATTGCGCTGCATGTAGCGTATCACGATGCGGAGCCGGTTGTGTTTTTGGTCGGGCAGGCGGAGCGCGATGAGCTCAACCGCATGACCTTGCAGGAATTGAATTACTCCAAAACATTTTCGGACACCGCGAAAATGGTGATTGAAGTGATCGATCCGCGCCGCATCGCCGAAGACGTTTCGCGCGCCTTTCATATCGCCCAGTCGGGCACGCCGGGGCCAGTTGTCGTCGTCTTGCCGGAAGATTTATTGTATGGC
>JAESSL010000107.1 GCA_016764135.1 Alphaproteobacteria bacterium | reverse complement strand
GGGTTAGTTTAGGTCTGGGATCTTTAAAAAAATCTGGTGGGCGCGACAGGGATTGAACCTGTGACCCCTGCCGTGTGAAGGCAGTGCTCTCCCGCTGAGCTACGCGCCCATTCGCCGAATTCAAACAACCCGTCGGCGAACGGTGGGGCAGATTTAAGGTTCGCTTGGCGTTGTGTCAAGGTTGGGGACAAGCGAGATCGGCCTGCCTCAAGCTATATCCAGATTAAAGGCGAGACTGATGCGGTCGTCGTCGGTTTCGTTTTGCAGGACAGCGTGTCTCAGATGGCTGCGAAACAGAATCATTCGGCCTTCTTGCGCTGGTATGTAGGCGGCGGTCGAATTTAATTCGGTCGTCTCGAAGATGGGCGGCGATATCATTGTATCGACCATCGGGGACTGAAACTGCACATCGGCGCAGCCTTCGGGCGCCTTGATATAATAAATACCGCTGAAGACGCTGTTCTGGTGAATGTGCAATTCTTGGGAATCGCCCTTGGCGTATACATTCAGCCAGGCGTCGAGAATACGCAGATGTTCGGCGGGCGCATGAATGCCTGTGGCGTTGGCGTAGCGTTGCACCTCTTGCAGGATGATAGGCTTCAGGAGTGTGAAGGGATCGGTTTCCAGGAGCTCAATCGGGCTATGCAAGGTCGTATAGACAGAGCATGTCCAGTCGTCGGGTTTGGTGTTTGGCGTCACCTTTCGGATCGCCTCGACGCCCCGCAAAAGCTTCTCATTCAAAGCCTGACTGTTTTCAATCGTGCTCGTCTGGACAAGTGTGGGGAAAAGTTGGTGAAGACGGGATTCAGTGGCCATGATGTTCCTGCGAATTTCGTTTTCCGAAAGCCTGAATACTATACTGATTTGGCGCCAACCAAGGCGAGTGATTTGGGATGGACGATATGTCGCGGTGCGCAAATGGCGTTTAGGCTTTGCCGGACAAGGTCGCTATCGCGTCCGGTACCGCGTCAAACGAGTCGATGATAATGTCTGCCCCCAAATCTTCGATAGGACCGCGCGGATAGCCATAACTGACCGCGATGATGGTGACGCCTGCGCTCTTTGCAGCGGCGACATCCGTTTTGCTGTCCCCGATCATGATGGTGTTGTCGCGGGTCGATCCCAATTGATCGAGCACGCCGTTGACGTGGCCGGGATCAGGTTTACGGACTGGAAAGGAATCGCCGCCTGCAACGACTTCGAAGAATCCAGAGATGTCCAACGCTTTAAGAAGAGACCGGGTTGGCGCGATTGGCTTGTTGGTGCAAAGGCCCATGCGATATCCGTCGTCGCGCAACATCCCGAGGGTTTCCAGCACTGTGGGGTAGAGTGCGGTCAGGTTTGCGGCGCCCTTCAGGTAAATTTCCTGAAACGTCGATAGGGCCGCGGCAGGGTTCAGCGGGGCGCCGCCCGTCGCCATAAAACCGCGCTCGACGAGTTTCGCGACGCCATCGCCAATCATGCCGGCAACGTCTTTGACGTTCAGCGCGCTGCGCCCTTGCGCGGTCAACACTTGGTTCAGGGCGTCGGTGAGATCAGGTGCGCTGTCCACCAGCGTGCCATCGAGATCGAAAATCAACGTCGTACAAGGAGCGTTCAGCATTTCAGGTGATCGGGCTCAGACCGCGTCGTCATGTTGTGCATCATGGACCAAAGCGCGCCCGTCGTCGGTCAACTTGCAAACGAACCAATCTGGTTTGATGGGATTATGAAACCATGGCTCAGCCCAGCCTTGCTCTAAACAGCTCCGAACGGTGCGGTCATTTACGCGCTGTCCCAGAGAATCGAAGAGCGGTAATTTGCCGCCGGGCTGACGGACGCCGCCGGATAACCAAAGGAGCTGGGCTGGCGTGGCGCGGCGTTGACGTTTGACGCCTTGGCACGCATGGTCCGATAACTTGATGACGGTTGCTTTGCGGGCCATAGGTTTGCTCCAAATTACGTCTGTACTTCATCGATTCGCACGGCATCCTAGGCTAGAATGCTCGCGCCGCCAAGCGTGCGTCTGGCGGGATGAAGAGTAGCTACAGCAGGAGTCTATTTTGAACGTCTGTCTTATGCATGTCACGACGTCGAGCGAAGAAGAGGCGCGCCGTATTGGGCGTATTCTGGTTGAAGAGCGCCTGGCGGCTTGCGTGAATATACTGGGCCAGGTTCATTCGATTTTTCGTTGGGAGAATGAAATTCAGGAAGAACAGGAGTTTGCATTCATTGCAAAAACGTTTGAAGGCAAGGCGGAGGCCTTTACGAAACGAACAATCGAACTGCATTCCCATGATTGCCCGTGTATCGTAAAAACGCCGATCACCGGCGGAAACGCTGACTTTCTGACTTGGATTGAAGAGGAAACCCGATGACGAAAAAAGAACCGCCCCGGATCGTTTTTCAGGACGCTTACGCCCCCGATAAAATCGCGCGGATGGTCGATGAAATTGGCGTTCGCAAAGCCAATCTTCCGGTGTTTAAAACCTATACGCTGGCCATACTGGCAGGCGCTTATATTGCCTTTGGCGCCATGTTTTACACGCTTGTCATGACCGGCGACGTCAGCGCTTTTGGGTTACACCGTTTGGTTGGCGGGTTGGCGTTTTCGCTGGGGCTGGTGTTGGTCATCATTGGGGGCGCCGAGCTATTTACCGGTAATAATCTGATCGTAATGGCGTGGGCGGACCGGCGTATTTCGACGCTGGGACTACTTCGCAACTGGTCGATTGTATATGTGGGAAACCTTGTGGGAGCGCTCGCTTGCGCCGTATTGGCGGGATATGCCGGGATTATGTCGCTGGGCGGTGAGGCTGTTGGCGAAACGGCGCTCGCTATTGCGTCCGCCAAGGTGTCGCTCTCGTTTCAGGAAGCCTTTGTGCGCGGTTTGTTGTGCAACGTCCTGGTTTGTTTGGCGGTCTGGATAAGCTTGGCGGCGCATGATGTTGCGGGCAAGATTTTGGCGATAATATTTCCGGTCACGGCCTTTGTCGCGCTGGGGTTTGAGCACTCCATCGCCAATATGTACTTTATTCCCATGGCCATGTTGCTCGAAGGCGGCAGCGCCATCACCGTACAGGATTTCATTGGCAACCTTATTCCTGTGACCCTGGGCAATCTTGTTGGTGGCGGCGTTTTTGTCGCGTTAGTCTATTGGCTGATTTATGGGACTGGTCCGGCAAGTGACGCTTGATCAATCGAGATCGTTTGGTAGGGTCCATCTCCCTGTTTTTAAATTGAAATAATTTCGTATAGTCGTCTGGCTGAGTTGCAGGGGCCGTCGATAAAGGACAGTGTCTATGATGCCGCGCTCGACCCGTATTTCCCTTGTGTTTTCAAGCATTGGGCATTTTTATATCCATTTGTTCACCGCAATTTACGCAATCATCGTTGTGACGATGGCGGATATTGAGCTTTGGCAAATGTCCTACGAGGAGTTGTTGCAGCTTTGGACGGTTGGATCCTTGATGCTTGGACTCTGCGCTATTCCTGCAGGGCGCCTTGGCGATTCCTGGGGTGCGCCGCTGATGATGACGATATTCTTTATTGGTATGGGCGTTTCGTCCATCGCTTGCGCCTTTTCGGGTTCGTCATTTCTTTTACTCATCTCGCTGGGGGGGCTCGGATTTTTTGCATCCATATATCACCCCGTTGGAATACCTTGGCTGATTCGCAATGCGAGCCGCCGTGCGGTTGGAAAAACGCTGGCGATTAACGGCGTTTTTGGCAGTTTTGGCACGGCGGGGGCGGGAATCATCACCGGGTTACTGATTGATGCTTACGGATGGCGCTCGGCTTTTCTTATTCCGGGTATCGTGAGCCTGGGCACGGGTTTGGTAATGGCGTGGTTTTTAAAACAGGACCAGTTAACCGAGGCTCCGGTCAAGGAAGAGGATCATCAATCCCATAGTAAATCTGATATGTTCAGAGTCTTTGCAATTCTGCTCGTGTCGATGTCCGTTGGCGGCATCATCTATCACGTGTTGCAAATTGCGCTACCGAAGCTCTTTTCTGAACGTTTACAGGACTTCCTGGGCGACGGCGCGCTTGGGGTAGGCTTGGTGTTTTCCGGGGTATTCTTTCTGGGGGGCGTCATGCAGATTGTCGGCGGTCTTCTGGCCGATAAATTTTCGTTGAAAACCATTTATATGGTCTGCTGGGGATTACAGATCTTCGTGCTGTCCGCGATTGCGGCGGCGGCGGATATTGGTACGGTCGCGTTTGCGACATTGGCCGTGATGGTGAACGTGGCGGCGCTTCCGGCAGAGAATATGTTGTTGGCGAATTATACGCCGCCACGACGCCATGGCGTCGCCTTTGGCGTGAAATTCGTATTGGCCTTCATCGCCGCGCCGATCTCTATTCAACTGGTCGCCTGGGTGCGTGTTTTGACCGGGGATTTCGTCTGGCTTTTTGCCGGGTTGGGAATAGCGACGGCGTGTGTCTTTTTTGTTTTAATGGCGTTGCCAGCCAGCACCGCTCAACACCGAGTGCAACCGGCGGAGTAATGAAGCATGTTTGAAATCGAACGCCTTGATCACCTTGTTATTCCGTGTCGCGACGTGGAAGCGACCTGTGAATTCTATACCCGTGTTTTGAATATGCGACGCATCGACTTTGGCGACGGGCGCGTAGCGCTAGGGTTTGGGCGTCAGAAAATTAATCTGCAACCCGCCGGTTGGGTTTTTGGTCTACGCGCAAAAAACCATTTCGAAGGGACTGCCGATTTCTGTCTTATCACGCGGACGCCACTGGACCGAGTGATGGCGCATCTGGAATCGGAGAAGGTGACCCTCGAAGTGCGCCCGAGCGAACGCAGCGGCGCCATCGGTCCTATTCAATCGGTCTATTTTCGAG
>JAESSL010000106.1 GCA_016764135.1 Alphaproteobacteria bacterium | reverse complement strand
TGATTGGCTCTGCGCCGGGTTGTTTCTATTGCGCTTTACACTGCCAGGCACACCGAATTTAGAACCTTCACCTTATACCGAAATAACGTCATGTCGTAATATAGTGCGGATGAGGGGTCTTGGTTTGGCCACAAACAGACCTTGCATCGTGCTAGGTTTATGTCGGTGACGACTCTAGCGAACGACATCCATAAGGCCAAAATCGGATTTGCCTCTAACAAGATGAGTAGCTGTCAGTCTCCCCAGTCGACGTTATCCCCTAACTTATCGCTTTCCCTTGGAAATAAATAGTACTTCTGCCCGAAACGGAAGATGTCGCCGTGACCGCTTGCCTAAAAGACCTTCGCGCCTCGAGTGGATCAGAAAAAATCCTTGCCAAATTGGCGCTGCGCGCACATGGCTTATCAAATTGGCGCTGCGCCGCACATGGCTTATTATGTAAGAGCTGCGATGATGCGCTTGCGTTGAAGACTTTGCCATATAAGGAGAAATCGAACCGATGAAAAAAGTCCGAAAGGTCATTTTCGCGCCTTTCTTCTTATTGTTTTCCGTTCTGTTTATGGCTTCGGCGTGTTCCGATCCAGAATTCGAAAAAGCAAGCCAGGCCCTGAACCAGGCTGAATCGGAAACTTCGCGCTTGGCGTCCTTGCTCAAGACGAAGGCTGTAGGCTCCCTCCCAAATCTCAGATACCTGCAGCAATATGGAGAAGTTGTCCGGCGAGTTGAGCCGGACATGGCGCCGCTGGTTTCAACTCTTGAAGCCGAAGGCACCGTCGATGGCGGAATGTTCACAATTCTTACAACACGCCTCGCCAGCGCTAAGGAAAAATTCGCCACGGAAGCCAGTGCATCAAGGAATGCCGCAATCGCGGTTGGTGTGGAAGCCATCGCCATATCTCAGGCCGCCAAGCCAGATGTTTTTAATGATTCATTAGTCGACGTCATCAATGTGCTTGCCGATATGAGCAAGGGAAAATTGCCGAAACTCAATTTTTCCGAAACAAACGATAAAACCATGCCGCCAACCCAGCATCTCGTCGGCAACCCGGCCTATGGCAATTGGCGATCACAGTCCGGTGGCGGTAGCTTTTGGGTTTGGTACGGTCAGTACCGGTTGTTTTCAGATGTTCTGGGTTGGGGACGATACCGCTATAACCAAAATTACTGGTATCGATCTCGTAGCGCGTCCTATTACGGCGATGTCGGTCGGCACTATTATGGAACGGACCGCAATAATCGATCCTGGGCTCAGGCCCGGAGGCGCCAGCCAAACGTGGCGGCGAATAAAGCTCAGCCGTCCAGGATCAAAAGGTTTCGGAGCGCCAACCGTCTATCGACTTACGCACCGCGCACCAACGCCGCGCCCAGGTCGATGACCCGGCAAAATCGCACCAATCGCACCAGCTCTTACGCCAATACGCGATCCGCACCGTCCCGCAGTGGCGGTTTCGGTGGTCGCCGTGGTGGAAAATAGACATCGGAGACAGGGAAAATGGACTTTCAATCTTACTTCGCAATCTCAGCCGACCCATACTATTACGCGGCCCTGGTCGTCGATTTTATTCTGTTGTTCGCCATGCTCGTGCTGGTTCGAAAAATTTTCGGGCGCGCGGCGGGCGGCGTCAATACCGCGGATGAACTCGCCGAAAAGGATAATCACGCGTTTGGAATCTCCCTGGCGGGGGCAACGGTCGCCCTTGCTGTAATCTTCTCCGGAGTCGCCTCGGGTGATATCGCCACCAGCCTGGTGACCGAAGCCGCTTTCATCTTCGGTTACGGCGTTTTGGGCATCGCCATGTTGATGTGCACGCGGCTGATATTCGATCGAATCGTTTTCCCAAAAATAGATCTGAAACTGATGATCTCGAATGGGAATATCGCGGCCGGCATCTTGGATGCGGGTAATATGATCGCGACTGCAGCGGTTATATTCGGTGTCTTCTCGTGGTCGGGCGATGACTGGTTAACAACGCTTGGTCTGGTCGTCGGCATGTTCGTCGTCACCCAACTCCTTCTTGTGTGCGTTTCGCGGTACCGGGTGAGCTTATTTACAAAACGAAATGAGGGTCGGTTTTTTAGAGACGCTATCAGCGACGGTAACGGGGCCTTGGCGATCCGGTTCGCCGGTTTTCAGATTGGCGCTGCCTTGGCGATGTCGACGGCGGGCAAACTTGTCATATTCCAAGAGGGATCCGTCGCAATATTGTGGGTCGCGGCCTGGGTTATTGTTGCAGTCGTCTTGCTGGGCGCCGTTATTCTTCTAACCACCTTGATCGAGAAGGTCATCTTGTATGGCGTGCCGGTCGAGCGCGAAGTGGATCGTGAGGCGAATTACGGCGTCGCGGCGGTTGAGGCTGGCGCCTATATCGGGCTCGGGCTTTTGCTTGTCAGTCTTCTCGGATGATGTTCACCGGGCCGCGCAGGATCACGGATGACGCCTGAGACGCAGGACCGCGCGCGCTCGTATTCCAAATTCAGAGTAGACGTAACCCTGATCGCCATCACGGGAATCCTCGCCGGATGCGGACTGATATACGAATATCTCCTGTCGCATTACGCCGCGCGTGTTTTGGGGGCGGTGGAAACAGTCATCTTCACCATCATCAGCCTGATGATCGTCAGCATGGGTGTGGGCGCGTTTCTTTCGGGCCGCGTCAAAGATGCGTTTTACGGGTTTGTCATCCTTGAGTTGTTAATGGCCCTGGCTGGAAGCACCGCCGTTCTGGTTAGCAGCGGATTGATGGCGGGAACGTTCATCCTCCCCCGAATACTCGCTGAAACCTTACATCTGCCGGGTGGGTTGCCCTTGGACAGCGGTGTTTTCTCCACCTTGGAACAAATTTCCAGGGCGACCCCGTATATCATGGCGTGCGTCCTCGGCGTGTTAATCGGGATGGAAATTCCCTTGATCGCCCGGATTCGAGAGATTTTGCACGCGCAACACATCAAGAATAACATCGGTACAATTTACGGGGCCGATTATATTGGCGCGGGCGTCGGCGCCGTCATCTGGGTTGGTTGGATGCTAACGATCGACCCGGCAATGGCCGGTGCGCTGACCGCCATGGTCAATCTCGTGGTTGGCTTTTTATTCATTTGTAGGTTTCATCAAAGAGTAAAACATCGGGAATTGATGTTGGCGTCCCATGGGATATTTTTTGTCATTGCGCTGACGATCGCCTTTCAAGGGCCGTCCTGGCAGGCGATGGCCGAAAACGTTATGTACGCCGACCGTGTCGTCTATCGTCACGACACTGAATTTCAACGTCTTGTCGTGACCCGCCGGGATCTTGGACCAAGCGGTCGTTCGCTGCTTACCTTTCATATTAACGGCCGTGTTCAGTTCGCCAGCGATGACGAGAAAATTTACCATTCAATGCTGGTTTCCCCGGCGATGATGGCGAGCGCCCGCCACGACAACATTCTTATCATCGGTGGCGGAGACGGTCTCGCATTGCGCGATGTACTGTTGTGGGAACCAAAAAACGTTTTGCTCCTCGATCTTGATCCGGAGCTTGTCGAATTTTTTAAACATGAAAGTGATATCGGCGACAACAAAGCCTTTATCAAAATGAACCAAGGCGCGTTTTCCGATCCCCGTGTTGTAACGAAATTCGGCGACGCCTGGTTAAGCGTCGATGCCTTAATCGCTCAGGGCAAACGGTTCGATACGATCATCGTCGATCTGCCCGATCCCAACCATCCAGATTTAAACAAACTCTATTCAACAGTTTTTTACGCCAAACTTCGCAGCATTCTCGCTGGAGACGGGGTGATGGCCGTGCAATCGACATCGCCATACCACGCCAAGCGCACCTTCCTGAGCATTGGCCGGACGATCGAGGCTGCCGGGTTCGGCAAGGTGGATCAATATCACGCCAATGTTCCCAGCTTCGGCGAGTGGGGTTGGACAATCGCCGCACCGCATGGATTGTCGCCAAGCGCCAGAATCGCCAATTTCGA
>JAESSL010000105.1 GCA_016764135.1 Alphaproteobacteria bacterium | reverse complement strand
GGCGATGGCGCAGCGGGTTGTTGACGCCTGTGCGGCTCCGTCTCGGGTAAGACGATTGCAATTTTGGGCGTCACGTTCAAACCCAATACTGACGATATGCGTGAGGCGCCCAGCCTCGACATTGTGCCGGCGCTACAGGCGGCGGGCGCTGCTATCCAGGCTTATGATCCTGAAGGTATGGCGGAAGCCAAACCGTTATTGCCAGGCGTTGAATGGGCGGAGGACACGTATGCTGCAATGAATGGCGCCGACGCCTTGGTGTTGTTGACGGAGTGGGATGAATTTCGGATGCTGAATTTTGACGAGGTGAAATCTCGTTTGAAGAACCCGGTCATGATCGACATGCGTAACGTCTATAAGCCCGATGAAATGTTGCGGGAAAATTTTGACTATCACAGTATCGGTCGTCCCGCTTTGTCCGGGGCGTCCAGTGAAACGGAAGAAATTGGAGCAAGCTAAATGAGCGGCCATCAATTCGACCCCACGATCTTGCGTGAATACGATATTCGAGGATTGTTTGAAGAAAACCTGAATGTTGAAGACGCCTTCGCGCTGGGTCGAACCCTGGGCGCTATCGTCGTTGAGCAGGATGGCCGGTCCGTATGTGTCGGCTACGACGGTCGCTTGAGTTCTCCTGCGTTGGAAGCCGCTCTGGTGGACGGCTTGTCGCAATGTGGGTTGTGCGTGTTGAGAGTCGGACTGGGGCCAACGCCCGCGTTGTATTTTGCGACAAAGGCGTTTCAGGCGGATGCAGGCGTTATGGTGACCGGGTCTCACAAACCGCCTGCTTACAACGGTTTTTAAATGATGCTGAATGGCGGTCCCTTCTACGGCAAAGACATTGTTGAGCTGGGAGAGCGCGCTCAAGCGGGAAAATGGACTTCTGGCGACGGGCGCGTGGTCGAGATGGAAATCATGGAGGCCTATGTTACGCGCCTGCTGGTTGATTTTAGAGGCGGAAAGCCGCTCAGAGTCGCCTGGGATGCGGGGAATGGCTCCGCTGGCGATGCGATGGTCGATTTGACATCCCGGTTACCCGGCGAACATTTTTTGCTGAATGAAAAAATCGACGGAACATTTCCAGCCCATCACCCGGACCCGACGGTTGAAGAAAACCTTGAGCAGCTCAAGGCGTGCGTACGGGACAACAATTGTGATCTGGGCATTGGTTTCGATGGCGATGGCGATCGTATTGGCGTTATTGATGGCGCGGGTCGGGTTTTATGGGGGGATCAGCTTTTATCCATTTTTGCCGCCGACGTCCTTAAAACCCATGCAGGCGCCAGCATTATCGCGGATGTCAAAGCCAGCCAGGTTTTGTTTGATGAAATTGCGCGGTTGGGGGGCGTCCCGGTCATGGCGCCGACCGGGCATTCGATCATTAAATCCAAAATGGCGGAATTGAAGTCTCCCCTGGCGGGCGAGATGAGCGGCCATATCTTTTTCGCCGATCATTACTACGGGTTTGACGACGCCCTGTATGCCGCTATTCGATTGCTGGATATTCTGGCGCGAAGCGATAAATCCATTGGAGAAATGCGAGACGCGTTGCCGCAAGTCGTTAATACGCCGGAAATACGGTTTGATGTATCAGAGGCGCGAAAATTCGCCGTTGTTGATGAAGTGAAGGCGCGTTTGTCGAAGACTGATGCGCAAGTGGACGATACAGACGGCGTTCGGGTTCTGGGACCCGATGGCTGGTGGTTATTGCGCGCCTCCAATACTCAAAATGTCCTCGTCGTGCGCTGTGAATCGGAAACCGAGGACGGACTGGAACGGCTTAAAGAAACAGTTGCAGCGCAATTGGCGAGTTGCGGCGTAGACGTCCCGGCGTTTTAAATTATGTAATGCTGCGCGTCGTGTTGATTTGTATATTTATACATCGAGCGTTTGCGGAGAAAATCAGGCCACGCCAAGTTAGGCTGGCGGTATGGGGACACAGCCCATCTGGCGGCTTCTCAGGCGTCGGCATGCCGCTTCGGCTCTGGTTTTTGTAAACCCAACCAGTCGAGCGCGATAAAACAGGTTCTCGCCTTGCTGGTGGGGCGTGATGTGAATGCGGGTCATTTTCGGCAGGTTGCGAATTCGTTTAACGGCCAGGTTAGCGGCTCGTCGCGCCGGGTTTGCTTGCCGATAGGCGCCAACTTGTATTGACCACATTGGCGACGTCGCTGGAATAGAGCGAAGGGCCGGCGCTTTCGCGACCGGATTTGGCGCCTTTGTTTTGGGTATTTTTAATTTAGTTTTGGGTGATTCCAATTTGGCGGCTTTGGCAGTTTTGCCGTTGGCGTTCAGCGTAAGACCCGCTTTTTTGATTGGCTTGTGATTTGACGTCGTTCGGAGTTTGGCGTTTCGGGATCTGGCGTTTCGGGCGATCCGGTTTTGTGTTTTCTTAAATCCTTTGTCGAGGAGGCGGGCCATCTCCTTGTCGCGTGTCTTTGCGCTTCGTCCGCCGAAAACAACGCCAATCAGTCGATGTCCGTCCCGCTCCGCCGACGCTACCAGATTAAACCCGGACGCCCGGATATATCCGGTTTTAACGCCATCGACGCCGCGATAGGTGCGCAGTAAGTTATTGTGGTTCTTTAGCGTCTTTCCCCGAAACTTGAATTTCTGCGTTGAAAAATAACGATATCGCTTGGGAAAATCGGTAATGAGCCGCACCGCCAGCGTCGCCATGTCCCGCGCTGTCGTTCTCTGACGTCGGTTTGGCAATCCAGAGGCGTTCCTGAAGGTCGTTTTTCGCATTCCCATTTGTCGGGCTTTTTTCGTCATCATTTCCGCAAATTTTATTTCGGTTTTCCCGATAGCCTCCGCAACAATGACGGCGGCGTCATTGGCTGATTTGGTGATAAGCGAAAATATGACAGATTTGACGGTGATGTAGGTGCCGGCTTTCAATCGCAAATTGGTCGGCGCCATCCCGGCGGCGCGACGGGAAACGCGTAGGCGCTGGTCGAGGGTCAGGTCGCCGCGCTTGTGCGCTTCAAAAACCATATAGAGCGTCATGATTTTAGTGAGCGACGCCGGATAGCGGCGTTTGTCGGGGTTCACCGCATGGAGAACAGCGCCATTGTTGGCGTCAATGACAATAGCGGCGTATCGGGCGGCGTTAGACTGAGACACGTTAATGTGAAGGCAAAAGAAAAACAGAATAAAGGCAAATAAAACACGAGAGCCTTTCATTTTTTATTCCCTGTTATCTTTGTAAATCAACGTGCAAATACAGTTGATAGTCGTCTGGAGGCGCTAAGTAAGGTTCTCGAATCAGTTGAATACTAATGATCCCCGAATCGTCTGTCTATTATGAAACGCATTTTTCGCGGCGCGGCGGGTTATTTTTGCAGGTGCGAAATATTTATTGTGCACTGCAACAAAAATTGTTGATTATCGGGATAAACGTAGTCTATAAGAAGATATTGCGATGCAGCATTATGGTGCATCCGAAAATTTCGCCGACTTGATGGATATCGCAGGCGCGGCGCATATGAACCTAATGGAGACGAAATATGACGCAAAAAGCTAAAGGAGCCTCGACGGCGAAACAGGCTGGCGACGCCTTCGCTAAAGGTCAGAAAACGATGGAGCAGGCCGTAAAGGCGTCCACCGAAGGTTATGAGCAGGCCGTTGAAATGACCAAGGGGCATGTGGAAAAGACAAGCGCTGCGGTGATGCGCGGTTATGACGACTACGCTGCGTTTAGCAAGAATAGCGTTAGCGCGTTCGTCGAAGCTGGTAATATCTGGAGCAAGGGCTTCGAAGATATGGGCAAGATGTTTTTTGAATTTGCGCAAGCCTCCAGCCAACAAAGCGTAGACGCCGCGAAAACGGTCATGAGCGCCAAAACGATTACAGACGTGGTGGATGCGCAATCTGCGTTCGCCAAGTCCAGTTTCGACAAAATTGTGTCAGAATCCACAAAAATGTCAGAACTGACGATGTCGATTTCGAATGAAGCCGCCGCACCGGTGCAGGCGCAGCTCAACGAAGTTGCGGCAAAATTTGTAAGCCCGACGGCTTAATATCCCACTGCCTGTAGCGGCGTTGCGACAAACAAGACGGCTGGTATCGCTCTAATTGATCCCATTATTTGTGGGAAGGTGGTTTTCCAGCACGTTTAAATATGTAAAAAAGCCCAAACGGCGTAATCCGTTTGGGCTTTTTCCATATTTGGCGGTAGGATAGGCCTTCAAAGCGTATTTTCTTCCAGATAAGCCTTTTCCGTCACTGAAAAAATCCAATATCATAGATATGATGTTTACGAATTTGAGAATTTTATGAGCAAGCATGACGATAATCCAGATGATGGCTCGCAGACTGGAACGGTTGTTCGAACGCGACCGAAGACGAAAAAACCGTCAATGTATAGGGTGCTTATGCTGAATGATGACTACACGCCAATGGAGTTTGTCGTTCATGTCCTCGAAAATTTTTTCGGAATGGGACAGGACGAAGCGACGCAGATCATGATGCATGTCCATCAGCGAGGCGTTGGCGTTTGTGGCGTTTTCACCTATGAAGTTGCTGAGACAAAGGTGAATCGCGTTATGGATTTCGCGCAGAAAAATCAACATCCCCTTCAATGCACACTGGAAAAGGATTGACGCTCCCGTGTTATCCCGGAACCTAGAAGAAAGTCTCCATCGCGCGCTGGCGCTGGCAAGTAGCCAGCGGCACGAATACGCCACCCTGGAGCATTTACTGCATGCTTTGACCGATGATCAGGATGCAGTATCGGTCTTGCGCGCCTGCG
The DNA here is from genome assembly GCA_016764135.1 of Alphaproteobacteria bacterium. Classification (GTDB taxonomy): domain Bacteria; phylum Pseudomonadota; class Alphaproteobacteria; order UBA8366; genus JABJJH01. Next base: position 1,231 of record JAESSL010000105.1, on the reverse strand, counting down.
GCGTTGGAATCGAGCGGTTGAGGAAAGACCTGACCGAGTATCTTGAGAACGAGCTCGACATGCTGATCGCCAGTGAAGTCGAGGATCCAAAACCAACCGCCGGGTTCCAGCGTGTGCTGCAACGCGCGGCGATCCATGTGCAATCGTCCGGCCGCGAAGAAGTCACCGGCGCAAATGTCCTGGTTGCAATGTTCTCCGAGCGAGAAAGCCACGCGGTCTACTTCCTTCAGTCACAGGATATGACGCGGTTTGACGCGGTCAACTATATCAGTCACGGCATTGCGAAGGTGCAAACCGAAGGTGAAGACCACGGCGTGAGCGGCGCGGATGAGGAAGCGACTGCGGAGACGGTCAACAAAAAGGGTACGGAAGCGCTCGACGCGTATTGCGTCAATTTGAACGATAAAGCGAAAGCCGGAAAAATTGACCCGTTGATTGGAAGAGCCAGCGAAGTCGACCGGACCATTCAGGTTCTGTGCCGTCGTACAAAAAATAATCCGCTTTATGTTGGCGATCCGGGCGTCGGAAAAACGGCGATTGCCGAGGGTTTAGCGCGCCGCATCGTCAATGGCGATGTTCCGGAAGTAATGGAGTCCGACACAATCTATTCGCTCGACATGGGCTCCTTGTTGGCGGGGACCCGCTACCGCGGCGATTTCGAAGAGCGTTTGAAAGCAGTGATGAGCGAGCTCGAAGAGTTGCCGGGCGCCATTCTGTTCATTGATGAAATTCATACGATTATTGGCGCAGGCGCGACAAGCGGCGGCGCCATGGATGCGTCAAACCTGTTGAAACCAGCGCTTCAAAGCGGAACGCTGCGTTGTATTGGATCGACGACCTATAAGGAATTCCGTAATCATTTCGAAAAGGACCGCGCGTTGGTCCGTCGTTTTCAAAAGATCGACGTTCGGGAACCCTCCGTCGCTGATACGATCAAGATCCTTCAGGGCTTGAAGCCGTATTACGAAGAGCATCACAAAATCCGGTATACAAACGAGGCGCTGAAAACAGCTGTCGTTCTGTCTGCGAAGTATATTAATGATCGGAAACTGCCTGATAAGGCAATCGATGTGATCGACGAGGTTGGCGCTTCGCAAATGCTTTTAGCGCCGTCGAAACGTAAAAAGACCGTCGGGGTCAAAGATGTGGAGGCGGTCATCGCCATGATGGCGCGCATTCCACCCAAACAGGTCTCGCAAAATGACCGGGCCTCGTTGAAGAGCCTCGAACG
>JAESSL010000104.1 GCA_016764135.1 Alphaproteobacteria bacterium | reverse complement strand
GGTGACGGACTCCGATTCCGGAACCCTTCAAAATCGGGGTTGGATTGATCAACCCGCCGCAACCGAAAATCGCACGCCCTAAAAGAATAATGGATACGACAGGAAAGCGTAATCATGAAGGCGTTACCACCCTCCCTGACAGCCTACCGGCGCACGCCAGTCTTCACCCAAGACACGGCGCGCCCGCAGCGCTGTTGAAGGATCACCGCACCAAAGAGGGCGTGTGGGGCGTTCTTCATGTCGTCTCAGGCGCTCTCGAATTTCATGATTACACCCCCGATTACAAGCAGGATCCCACCACGGCGCAATCCCGCGTGCTGCACGCGGGCGACACGCGGGTTATCAAGGACTCCGCGCCGCATCGGGTAAAACCTCTGGGCGCGGCGTCATTTTTATCGAATTCTGGCGGCAGGAAAATTCCTAGCTAAAATGCATCGCGCCGTTCACGTCCAGCACCACGCCGGAAACATAACTGGCGGCGGGCGACACCAGAAACGCCAACGGCCCGGCAACTTCGGCAGGGTCTCCCATGCGGCGTAACGGGAAGACCGAATTATCGAAATCCTGACCCTGTGTCATCGCCGTCGCGATTGGCCCCGGCGCCACCGCATTGACCAGCACGTTATCGGGCGCGCCGCGTTTGGCCGCCCACCGCACAAAGGCATGAATACCGCCCTTGGGCATCACATAATGCGGCGCGGCGGCGACCCCGCCAAGGCGCCCGGCGATAGACCCGATGAGCGCAATCCGCCCTCCGTTTCGCGCCGCCATGCCTTTCATGAAGGCGCGCGTCAGATTGATGGGACCCATGAGGTTGATCGCAAACACCTTTTCCGCCACCGTATCCCAGTTGTCATCGCTCCAGTCGTCAAACGGACAAATCGCCGCGCAATCGATAAAAGCGTCGACGGAACCGCATTGTTCGGCCCAGGCCTCAACCGCCTCCCGGTCCGTCACATCCAGAGCGTCCGCCGTGGCGTCTCGGCCTTTCTCCGACAAGAATCCCGCCAGCGCATTTGGCGCCTCCAGATCCGACAGACAGACATCAGCGCCCATGGACGCGACCAACCGCGCCGTCTCGGAGCCAATCCCGCCGCCCGCGCCAGAAATTGCGACACGTTGTCCGGTTAAGTCGAAAGCCATTGCGTTTTCCCCCCAAATTGATCATGCGTGAATACGCAACAGGGTATTCGAGAGTTCCCGTTGGGTCCAACCGGATAGATCCGGAGCCGTTGATGCTGGCGCCGTCAACGACACTCTCAACGGGACTGACACTTTTACACCGCGCCTGTGTATCGTTTAAGGATCCAGAGCGTGCGCCTTGATTTCAGCAATCTTCGCGGCGATATCTTTGGGGGGTTAACCACCACCGTCGTGGCCCTGCCGCTGGCGATGGCGTTTGGCGTCGCATCCGGCGTCGGTCCGATCCCCGGATTATACGGCGCCATCGTGGTCGGGTTCTTCGCCGCCCTCTTTGGCGGGACGCCCGCGCAAGTCTCCGGACCAACCGGCCCCATGACCGCTGTCATGGCCGTTGTCGTCGCCGAACACGCTCACGATCTGTCGCAGGCGTTCGCCATCGTCTTTTTAGGCGGCCTCTTTCAGGTGGCGTTCGGGTTTCTCAAAATTGGCCGGTTTGTCTCCTACACGCCGTTTTCCGTTGTCTCCGGCTTTATGTCGGGCATTGGCGTCATCATCATCCTGATCCAGACGCTCCCCTTTTTCGGTATACCCATCGCATCGGGCGGTCCGGTTGGCGCGATTGCCGAATGGTCCCGGATTCCCGAAAACCTCAACAGCGATGCGGTCGTCATTGCGAGTATATCGTTGGCCGTTATGGTGTTTTGGCCGGAAAAACTGCGAGCCCTGGCGCCGCCGCCGCTGGCGACCTTGGTGATCGGCACGTTGCTGGGCGTTTTTCTTTTCGATGCGGCGCCGATCATCGCAAATGTGCCGACCGGGTTTCCGGAGTTTCAGGCGCCGTTCATTCCCATGGCCGATTTACCCTCTGTCGTTCAGCCGGCGCTGATCCTGGCGCTGATGGGCTCCATCGATAGCCTGCTGACCTCGCTGGTGGCCGATTCGATCACCCACACCCGACACAATTCCGACCGGGAGCTGATCGGCCAGGGGATCGGCAATATGGCGGCCGGACTCATTGGCGGTCTGCCCGGCGCCGGCGCGACCATGCGCACGGTCGTCAATGTTCGCGCGGGCGGGCGTACGCGCTTGTCCGGCGCGCTGCATGCACTGATCCTCCTGGCGCTTGTCCTGGGCCTGGGACCATTGGCCGAACACATCCCTCACGCAGTCCTCGCAGGGATTTTGTTAAAGGTAGGCTGGGACATCATCGATTGGGATTATCTCAAACGACTCCCGCGTACGCCGCGCGACAAAGTCGTTGTCATGTTTGTCACCCTTGGGCTGACCGTCTTCGTCGATCTGATCACTGCGGTCGCAGTCGGACTGATATTCGCGAGTTTCGTTACCGCAAAGTGGATGGAGACCGAAGAGCTGAAGGGCGTCACCGCCGTCGCAATTCCCGAGGAAGACGACGATTTGAGCACAGCGGAAAGAAACGCCCTGCGACGCTACAACGGACAAATTCTGGTAATATTTCTGCGCGGACGGTTTTCTTATGCGTCAGCCCGAGAGCTGATTCAACGGACCAACGCCGCGTCCTTCGGCCATAAAACCATCATTTACGACATGACGGAGGCGGCGCATGTGGACACAAGCGCTGCGTTGGCGATTGAAGGTTTTTTGAATGCAGCCGTCGAAAACGGAGTCGATTGCTATGTCGCCGGGTTATCCGGCACAGCGGCGGAGACATTGCGCGCGCTCGGCGCCCTTGACGAAATTCCCGCCGGTCACCTTACCGCGACGTTGCTGGACGCCATCGCCGCTGCGGGCGAACACCTTACGCCGTCGGACGCGCCGACAGCGCGCCAAAAAGAACAATAACGATTCATTTTGACGCGCTGACCGACGAACCGATTCAGATGTTGTCTAGTTTAACGGAAGCTTGACCACTTCACCCTGACGCAGGGACATGGTGACCGCATCCGTCCATTCCATGTACTTCACGCCGGTTTCAAAGTTCGTGTGCGTCACTTCTTCCTTGCCCCGAATGGCGTTGATGAATTCTTCCTCCACACGCCAGCCGCCCGCTTTGGCGGGATCGATTTCAACGGCGCTCAATCCATCTTCGCCGCGTTTTCCGGCGGACAGGGACCATTCGCCAGCCCGGTTCTGCTGCAGATAGATCGTGCCTTCGGTGCCAAAGATATGAACTTCGGCGATGTTGGCCGTGTGCCCCAGAACGCTGGAGAAACAGAACCGCATCTGGCCGCCCTGCTCCATACGGCTGGTGATGTCCACGTGATCCGAAATCGTCATCGAGACCCGGTGACCGGATTCGTCCAGACGGTACGGCACAACGCTTTGGCCGGTGGCGCTGACCGTAGCGGCCTGACCAATCCAGCGCATCATCGCTTCGTACCAGATACCCATGCCCATGATGTTGTTGCCGGAAAAGTCCCGGTTCATTCGCCAATGCAGCGGCGAATCGGAATTGGGAAAATTCGAGCCCGGCGCAACGCGCGCATCCAACGTGATAAGATCGCCGATATATCCGCCGCCGATCATTTCCATGATGGTCTGATCAAACTTCAACGTATGCGGGGCCGGAACAATCTGCGCGATTTGCGTCGGGTGCAGCCGCGACACCAGCAACATCTCGCGCGCCTCATCCACATTCAACGCCATGCGCGCTTCACACAGAACATGCTTGCCTGCTTCAAGGGCGGCGATGGTCAACGGCGCATGCATATAGGGCCATGTGCCAATACACACCGCATCGATGGATTCGTCATCGATAATTTCGGTCCAGTTGGATGCCACGTTAGGAATATTGAACTGGTCAGCGACCTTTTGTCCCGATTCGACCGACCGGTTGGCGACAGCGACGATTTCGACATTCGATTGCTTGGCGAAGCCTGGAATATGGCGATCGCGGGTATTGCCGCCGGCGCCGATCAGGCCGAGGCGTATTGTTGATTCACTCATGAAGTTTCCTCCCTACAGGGTTGCGGAATGTTACATTCCAACATTTGTTCATTATCAAGATAAACGGGTTCGCGTTATTGGCGGGCGCCTTTGAGGAGCGCCTGAGGATCCGCCACGCCGTACTCCCGGCGCGCGGCTTCTTCGCTAACATAACCGTTGCGGAGATCATCCCGCAAGCGTTCCGGGTCCCGCTCGCCGGGCGGCCCATACCCACCGGCGCCGGGCACCTCGAACAGAACACGCGAATCCGATGGCGCCGTGAAAGCGCCTTTGCTGATCAGCTCGCGACGCGCGCCATCCGGCATTTCCAGCGCAATGCGCATGGGCGATCCGGCGTGCCCTCCCGCCAGACCAAACGGCGGTGATTTCGTGCGCTCGCAACACACCGCAGCCTGTGCGTCATTGCCCAGAATACGCCATGCGCGCCGCGCCGCGCAGCCGCCGCGATATTTTCCGGCGCCGCCGCTATCGGTAATGATTTCATAGTATTCAACCCGCACCGGAAAACTCATTTCCAACACTTCAATGGGCGTGTTCATGGTGTTGGAAATTCCGCTGGCGACGCAATTCACCCCATCTTTGTTAGGCCGGGCGCCAAATCCGCCCTTGATGGTCTCGTAACTGACATAGCGTCCGCCCGTGCGGTGATCCACGCCCCCCAGGGTCAATATCGCCGATGTGCCTTGAGAACACGCCATCACCCGGTCCGGCATAAAATTCGCCAGCGCGCCAAACATCATGTCGGACACCCGATGCGACATCTCATGATTAGCGTAGACGACCGGCGCCGGGAACGCCGCATTGACGACCGTGCCTTTCGGCGCAATCACAGTGACGGACCGCCAGCACCCGGAGTTGGGCGGAATCATACTGGTGGGATCGACCGCCATCTTCACCGTCGTGAACACGCCGGACGCCGTCACCGAGAGCGGCGCGTTCATGGGCCCCGCGACCTGTGGGTCGGATCCAGTGAAATCAACCACCAACGTATCGCCGGATTTAACGACCTTCATCCGGACCATGAATGTTTCGTCCTCTGTCGCGCCGGGTTCCAGTATCCCGTCGCCATCGCAAAAATCCTCAAACGAGCCTTCGCCATCGGGGAGTTCGCGCAACAAAGCCCGCATCATCGCATCGGAATAATCCATGACCTCGCCCATGATGCGGGTCAGGACATCGGCGCCGTGTTTATCCGCCAGTTCCGATAACCGGGTGCAGCCGCGCCGATTGGCGGCGATTTGCGCGTTCAGATCGCCGCGTCGTTCATCAGGAGTGCGCACATTGCAAAAGATAATCGCGTCCACATCCCGGTTCAACACGCCCGCCGCATACAGACGAACCGGCGGCAAGCGAAGTCCTTCGCCAAAAATTTCGGTGACCGCGCCATAGCTGCCCGGCGTCGCGCTGCCGATATCCGGCCAATGGGCGCGAACGCAGAGGAACCCCAGCAGACGCCCGTCATAAAACGCCGGTGAGACAATGTTTACATCGGGCAGGTGAGACCCGCCAAAATACGGGTCATTGTGAATGAAAATATCACCATCGCGAAATTCATCGGGCGCGGAAACCGCCGCCACCACCGCCTTGACCGCATCTGGCATGGAGCCCAGATGGATCGGCAGATCGGGACCCTGCGCCACCATCTCGCCATGCAGGTCAAAGACGCCGCAGGAATAATCGCCCGCCGCTTTCAGGATGGGCGAATACGCTGTCTTCGCCAGCACGATTTTCATTTCTTCGGCAACTGCATAAAGGCTGTTCTTGATAACTTCGAAGGTCGCCGGGTCTGTTTTGGCCGGATCGGTCTGGGCCGGATCGGTCTGGGCCGGGTCAGTCTGGGCCGGGTCAGTCTGGACGGAATCAATCATTCGTCGTCTCCATAATGATGTACCCATTATCGTCGGCGCGCGCCGTCCAACCCGGCGGCACTACGATTGTGGCGTCCACCGCCTCGATCACGGCGGGGCCTGGCGCAATGTCGCCTGCGCACATCAAGGCGCGGTCGTGAATGGCGCACTCGACGCGGCCCGTATCCTTGAACCAGACCATCCGCAATCCGGTCCGCGACCCAGTTCGTGAATCCCGGGCGCCAGACGCGACCGGCTGACGCAACGCCAACCCTTCCAGCTTGCCGATGGCGGTCAGCCTGAGATTAACCATCTGCACCGCCTCATTACGGTTTTCGTGGCCATAGGTCTGATGGTGCTTTTGGTGAAAGCCATTCGCCAACGCCGTCAATGTATCCGCGTCAATATTACCGGACGGCGCCGCCACGGTCAGTTCATAAGCCTGTCGGGGATAGCGCAAATCAGCCGCTCGCTCGAAAACCCATCGGTCTTCAGAAATGCCCGAAGCCGCCAGCATCACGCGCGCCGATTGTTCCATACCGTCATAAACGGCGGCGATGTCGCCGGGCGCGGCGCTGGCCAGATCCGAATAGAACGTCTTGACGTAATCCCGTTTCAAATCCGTAGCGACCAGGCCTAAGGCGGAAAACCCACCGGGAATGGGGGGAATAATAATTTCCGAAACGCCCAGCTCGGTGGCCAGTTCAGCGGCGTGCATGGGCCCCGCCCCGCCAAACGCGACGATGCTGAATTCCCGCGCATCATGGCCGCGCTCCACCGAAACGATGCGCAGCGCTTCGGCCATAGCGTTGTTGACGATGCGCAACACCGCCGCCGCCGCTTCATCCGTTCCGACATCCAGCGGTCCCGCCAACCGCTCGTCGATGGCGGCTTTCGCTTTGTCGGCGCGGATCGGCAAACGGCCCGCCAGCAGGGTTCCGGGATCGAGATATCCAAGGGTAAGATTAGCGTCTGTCACGGTCGGCTCCAGCCCACCGCCGTCATAACATGCCGGGCCAGGGTCGG
>JAESSL010000103.1 GCA_016764135.1 Alphaproteobacteria bacterium | reverse complement strand
GGTCCGCCGCCCGGTTGACCTATGAGCAGGTTCAGGCTGCGCAGAACGGCGAACCCGACGACGAAACCGCCCCTTTGCGCGACTCCGTCATCGCCCCTCTGTATGGCGCTTACGCCGCGCTTAATGCGGACCGGGAAAAACGCGGAACGCTGGAAATTGACCTGCCGGAATTACAAATCGTTCTGGGCGATGACGGCCATATCGATCGTGTCGAGCAACGGGAACGCCTCGACAGCCATCGCCTCATCGAAGAATTTATGATTACGGCGAATGTCGCCGCGGCAAAGTCGCTGGCCGCCAAGAAAAAACCTTTTCTCTACCGCGTTCACGAACCGCCCTCGATGGAAAAACTCGAAGCCTTGCGGGAATCCCTCAAAGGGCTGGATTACAACCTCCTGAAAGGCGCGGTAAAAACCTCCGACCTTACCGGCGTAATCAAACAATCCGCGCAAAGAGATCAGTCCAGGTTAATCAATACGCTGGTCCTGCGCAGCCAATCCAAGGCAGTGTATCAACCGGATCATTTGGGGCATTTCGGGTTGGCGCTCAGCCAATACTGCCACTTCACCTCACCGATCAGACGCTACCCTGATATTATCGTACATCGCGCGCTCGTATCCGCCTTTCAACAAGGACCGGGCGGCCTGACGCCGGAAGAAGAAGAAGCCATTGAGGAAATTGGCGAGCAAACGTCAATCACGGAGCGACGCGGCGAATCTGCGGAACGGGACGCCAAGGACCGTTACATCGCGGCGTTTATGGCGGCCCATATTGGCGCGACCTTCAAAGGTCATATCGGCGGCGTCGCGCGTTTCGGCTTTTTCGTGACCTTGGATGAAACCGGCGCCGATGGCCTGGTGCCCGTCAGCAGCCTACCTTGGGATCGATATTTTCACGAAGAATCCGCCCACCGTCTTGTTGGCCAGCAGACGGGCAACACTTATACATTGGGCGGCGCCGTCACGATCAAATTGGCGGAAGCAAATGTTCATACTGGCGGTCTAATTTTCCACGTTATTGACGGCGGAGAAATCATCAAAACATCCGGAAAACGGAGCGGCCCAGGGTTATCCCCTAGATCCACGTCCAAAAAAGGCCGGAAAAATGCCAAGGCGCGCAAACGTCGCCGCTGATTGATTTTCTAAATGTGAATAACCTCACTGGAAATTTGTCGAATCTGACCGTAACGTTAATCCTGTCTTGATTTATAACGCCACGGTAACCGGCCTGATGCGCTCCCTTTCGTCCCAATTGCGCGGTTCTATACTTTGCGTCGCTGATTGCGGCGTCAATATGATGCGCCGTTTCAACAGAGCTTCGTGTTGTGTTCGTCTCGTCGCCCTGTTCGGCATGCTCTTTGTTGTCAGTGCATGCGTCGCAACGGCGCCAAATACCGTTTCCCAAAACAACGAATTACGGGAAATGTTTTCCGCCGCATTTTCCGATATCCACGACATTTATCTGGATCCAATCGACGTCAACATTCTCGCGATGGAAGGGTTGAATGGATTGTCCCATATCGAACCTGCCGCCGTTTTAAAACGTGAGGGTGATGATGTTCAGTTCCGGATCAATGGAACGCTGGTTGGCCGCGCTGTGGCCCCAGCGACGAATGACAGCGACGCTTGGGCGAAGACTGTCGATATCCTCATCGCCGCCGGGAAAAAATCATCCTCCAAGTTAAGAAATTCTGACAATGAACGGATATACAAAGTAGTTTTTTCAGGTTTCCTGAAAAACCTGGACCGATACTCCCGTTACGCCGGTATGACCCAGGCGCGCCGTGACCGAGAATCGAGAAACGGTTTCGGCGGCGTCGGTATCTCTATCAAACCCGACGCCGCTGGCGCCAGAATCGTTCGGGTGTCCCGAAACTCTCCTGCTTTACGCGCCGGCGTCCAAAAGGGTGATGTGATTACAGCTGTGGATGGCGCGCCACTCGCCGGTGAACCGCTCGCGAAAGTAGTCGACTTGCTCCGCGGCCCGATTGGTAAAAAAGTCGCAATCTCACTCCACAGAGCGTCGCAAACAGCGCCCTTCATCGCCGTTGTATCCCGGACACGCATTATACCCGATACGGTATTTTATGAACCGCGCGGCACGGTCGCGTATATCCGCGTTACAAGTTTCAATCAGGACACCGCCAACCAATTGAAAAAAAGCGTGCGGAAAGCGCAACGCCATCTTGGCCCCTCGCTAACCGGCCTGGTTCTGGACTTACGAAACAATCCTGGCGGTCTGCTCACTCAAGCGGTGGAAGCCGCCGATCTCTTTATTGAGTATGGGCGAATCAGTTCAACGACAGGACGACATCAGGACAGCGTACAACGCTTTGAATCGACGCAGGGCGATATTACGAGCGGACTGCCTATCGCGGTCCTGATAAACGGCGCCTCCGCGTCCGCTGCGGAAATCATGGCCGCCGCGTTACAGGACAACGCGCGAGCCATCCTGGTCGGCAGCAACAGCTTTGGTAAAGGCACCGTCCAAACGGTCCTGCGGCTACCGAATGACGGAGAATTGATCCTGACCTGGGCTCGGTTGCTGGCGCCATCAGGATACGTATTGCATCGCCTTGGAGTGTTGCCCAACATATGCACCAGCGAGGCGCGCGATTCGGAAAGTCTGCTGAAGGCAGCGCTTGTCGAGGATCTGGAGCGGCAACGCGCCGCCTTTTCACGACGGCGTATGGTTCGAAATCGTAAAATTGCCGCCGAGAAAGAGGTTCAGACTTCCTGTCCCTGGCGCCCTAGACAAGGCGAGGATATCGACATCGACATCGCAAAACGTATCCTGGAATCCGGCGAAATGTATAAACAGGCGGTCGCGATTTCCGCGCCAATTGCAGGAAGTTAGCGAATGAACAACTTGAGATCACAGAATAATATCCAAAAACCTCCAATTGCGCGGCCGAGTGACGCCGCCAGCCTCATAATATTGAGAGGGTCCCAGAAAAACCCGGAGGTTCTCCTGGGTCAACGGCGCAAGGACGCCAGGTTTGCGCCCGGCGTCTATGTCTTTCCCGGCGGGCGGGTCGACCGCTCCGACGGCGCACACGCGCGCCCATACCCCGCACGCTCGGACGTTGTGGCGAAAATCGCGCGGCATTCCCCCGAACGGCGCGCCAACGCCCTGGTCTGGGCTGCGATCCGCGAAACCTGGGAAGAATCGGGTCTTTTGATTGGCGAACCGGGTAAAATAGACGATTCTGAAAAATCCCCTCTACACAACGCTTACGCAGACGCTGGCATTAGACCAGGATCAGCCAAACTCGATTATATCGGCCGCGCGATCACGCCAACCAGGAGCCCCATTCGCTTCAATACCCGGTTTTTCCTGACGCGAGCCACGGAAACCCATGGCATTCTACATTTAAATAGCGAATTGGAAGATATCGGTTGGCGAACCGTGAGCGAAACCCTGAATGATTTGAAAATTATGAAAGTCACAGATTTCGCCTTACGCGCCGCTGTAGACTACTGGCGGGAAAGCCCTGCCCCCGATCCAGAACGGCCGGTGCCGAGATTTACGCATTTACAGGCTAATCGCGGAATT
>JAESSL010000102.1 GCA_016764135.1 Alphaproteobacteria bacterium | reverse complement strand
GCCGGACGGGGCGGCGAATTCAAAAAGGAATAGGTCGATGGGCGGACGACTTCTAAAAATCTGGAGTGTTGTCGTATTGACGGCGTTGATCGCCTTTACCGCGCTTCCCGGAATCGCGAAACCAAAAGACACGCTGGTCATCGGGATCAGTCAGTTCCCGCGCAATTTCAATCCAAACATCGAGTCGATGCTCGCCAAATCCTATGTGCTGGCGATGACCCGACGACCGTTGACGGTCTATGATGCGGACTGGAATCTTCAATGCATGCTGTGCGTGGACCTGCCGAGCTTCGAGAACGGCACGGCGAAGCGGGAAACGACGGTGGCAGGCAAGGCGGGAATCGCCGTCACCTACACCTTGCGCGCGGACGCAACTTGGGGCGACGGAACGCCGGTTACGACCAAGGACGTTGTGTTTACCTGGGAGCTGGGGCGCAACCGTAAAACCGGGTTTGGCAATCTGGAGCTCTACGAGCGGATCACCAGCATCGACGTTCATGACGACAAAAAATTCACGCTGCACGTCAATAAATACACCTGCGAATACGCCGCCATGGCGGGCTTGAACTCCTGCCCGCCCATATCGAGGCGCCAAACGCCGTTGCGCCGGAAAACTATCGGATCAAAAGCGCCTACGAAACGGATACGACCAACCCCGGCCTCTGGTACGGTCCCTATCGAATCGCCAAGGTCGCGACGGGATCGCATATCGTTCTGGAGCGCAATCCGACCTGGTGGGGCAAAAAGCCCGCGTTCAAACAGATTGTCATCAAGGCCATCGAAAACACCGCCGCCCTGACCGCAAGCCTGTTATCCGGCGACATCGATTATATCGCGGGCGAGCTGGGATTGACCGTCGATCAGGCTTTGGCGTTTGAAAAACGGCACGGCGACAAATTCGACTTCCAGTACAAATCCGGGCTGATTTACGAACATATCGACCTCAACCTCGATAATCCGACGCTGGCGGATCGCCGCGTCCGGCGCGCGCTCCTGCACGCGATCGACCGCAAGGCGATCAGCCAGCAATTATTTCAGGGGCGCCAGCCGGTCGCTCATGGGCAGACCAACCCGCTGGATTCGATTTACGATCCCGACGGCGTTCAATACGCCTTTGACCCGGCGAAGGCGCGGGCGCTACTGGCGGAGGCCGGGTGGAACGATCTGCGCAAGGGCGTTCGCCACAACGCCGCCGGCGCCCGACTGCAACTCGAATTGATGACGACCGCAGGCAACAAGTCGCGCGAGCTGGTGCAACAGGTACTGCAAAGCCAATGGCGTGAGGTCGGGATCGATATCCGCATCCGCAACGAACCCGCCCGCGTTTTTTTCGGCGATACGGTCAGCCAGCGAAAATTCCGCCATCTGGCCATGTATGCGTGGATATCCGCGCCGAAGGGCGTCCCGCGCACCACCCTGCATTCAACGCAAATCCCGTCGAAGGACAACGGCTGGTCGGGCCAAAACTATCCCGGCTTCGCCAATCCCGCGATGGACGCCCTGCTGGACGAGGTGGAGGTCGTGTGCGAGCCCGCGCCGAACAAGGCGCTGTGGCGCAAACTCCAGCGGGTCTACGCCGAAGAACTCCCCGCCCTGCCCCTGTATTTTCGCGCCAACCCGTACATAATGCCCAAATGGCTCAAAGGCGTCACACCGACCGGACATCAATTCACCAGCGCGCTCTGGGCCGAGCACTGGCGCGCCACGCCCAACGACACGCCCAAATAGGCCCCGGGGCCCAAGCCGCACCATGCTGAGATATATCGTCGGTAGGATCATCCAAGGCGCCGTCGTCCTGCTGGTTCTGTCCTTTGTGGTGTATGGGCTGATCGGACTGATGCCGGGCGACCCCATCGATTTGATGATCCAGTCCGATCCCAACCTGACCCCGGCGGACGCCAAGCGTCTGAAGGCGCTGCACGGTCTCGACCAACCCATTCTGGATCGTTATGTCGCGTGGCTCAGCGATGCGGTGCGCGGCGAGTTTGGCTATTCGCGCAATTTCGGCCAACCCGTCATGGCGGTGATCCGGCCCCGCATCGCCAACACCGCACTCTTGCTCGGCGTCAGTCTGGCGTTGTCGTTGATGATCGCGATCCCGATTGGCGTATTCGCCGCGCTGAAACCGTATTCGAAGGCCGATTACGCGGTCAATCTGTTCTGTTTCGCGGGCATCTCCATTCCGCCCTTCTGGCTGGCGCTGATGTTGATCATCCTGTTTTCCGTCACGCTGGGCTGGTTGCCCGCAGGCGGTATGGAAACGGTGGGCGGCGGCGGATTCCTTGACCAGTTACGGCATATGGCGCTGCCGGTTCTGGCGCTGACCCTGGCGTCGGTCGGCGAATTCACGCGCTTCATGCGCGCCAGCATGTTGCAAACCTTGCGACAGGATTACATCCGCACCGCACACGCCAAGGGCGTCAGCCAATGGCGCATGGTGACGACCCACGCGCTTCGCAACGCGCTGTTGCCGATGATCACAATCGTCGCGCTCAGCATCGGGCGGCTCTTTTCCGGCGCGTTGATCACCGAGACGATGTTTTCCTGGCTCGGCATGGGCAAGATGATTTACGACGCCATTCTGGGCAACGACTACAATCTGGCGTTGGTCGGATTGATTTTCGCCACCCTCCTGACCCTGGTCGGGAATTTTCTGGCCGAAATCGGCTATGTCTGGCTGGATCCGCGCGTAAGCCTGCGCAAGGCGCGCGCATGAACGTCCCCAACGCCTTGTCCTCGCCAGACGCCCACCGCCCTCCACCCCCGCTGCCCCGTCCTTCACAAAGCATGACGCGGCGCATGGCGCGACGCTTCCTGCGTCACCGCATGGCGGTCGCGAGCCTGTGCCTGATCGCCGTTTTAACCATCGCCTCCTTTGCGGCGCCGCTGGTCGAATACGCGCTGGGCGTCGATTCCGAAAAAGCCAATCTGTTCGCGCGCTTCGCCCCGCCTTCCCTCGACAACCCGCTGGGCACGGATGAGTTGGGCCGCGACCTGCTGGTGCGTCTGCTCTATGGCGGTCGCGTATCCCTGATTGTCGCCTTGGCCGCGGCTACAATCGCGGCGGTGGCGGGCGCCATTATCGG
>JAESSL010000101.1 GCA_016764135.1 Alphaproteobacteria bacterium | reverse complement strand
TATTATAATGGCGCGCAATACGCGCGATTGGCGGTGGGGCCAGACGGCTCTGTTTTGAGATCAAATGGCGCCGCCGTTCCATCCTGGCAATCGCAGAGCGTCGTTCCTTTGCAGCGATTGAGCGGGGCGGCGGCGTCTTATGATTTCACCGCAGGGTTTTCGGGCGTCTATCGAAGCCTTGAACTCCGGGGCTGGATGCGGCCGGTTACGGATGACGTGGAGTTGTGGTTTCGCTCCAGCACGGATGGCGGCGCAAATTTTGATTCCGGCGCGTCGGATTATCGATATGCGATGACCGGTCTGGCGGAAGGAAACTCGATTTCCCGCAGCGACGCTGCTGACGCCAAAATAGTCCTGTCGGGGGGCGCGTCGGCGACATTTGCGGTCAGTAGCGCTTCAGGCGAAGCTGCGCAGGTTCACGCGAACCTAGAATTCTCCGGCGTCGCGCACAAACAGATCATTGAATTTAAAAGCGCCTTTGTCGCGACACTGGGAAACGCTTCATATCAAGTCGGCTCCGGGTATCGAAACGCTGCTGCGGCAATCAATGCGATTCAGCTTCTCTTTGAATCCGGAAATGTCAGCGATGGCGATGTGACGTTGTACGGGGTTTTGTCAATCTAGCCCGGCATTCGTTCGGCGCCGTAAAAAACTTCTTATAGAAGGTGGTGAGCGTGACTCAAAAACATACAAAACTGGCGGATATCCGCGAACAATGCGCGCAGGATTTGCCCGGTCGAATCGATGACGCGTTTGCGACATATCGGCGATATATCGCCGAACCGCCGCCCGGCGATCCAAAGCTGTTTTCAGCCTATCAGGCTGGCGCAAAGGCGGCGCTCGCTCATATCGATGCGCTGACCAAACTGGCCCGTTGGGCGGAAACTCCGGAGGCCGACATTGGCGCTGGCGGTCGGGGAGGGGACGACGGCGAATCGTTGCTTGCGGCGGCGCGCGCCGCTGTTGGGGCCGCGACCGCAACGCCAGACAATGAGGCGGAGGATGAAAATTCGTGAGTATTCAATCTGTCGCTGCAAGAACCGGGTTTCCGGAATTTTTGTGGATGTGGAACCAGACGCAAGGTCAGGAAACGCCGAGCTTGCATCTGGATATGGCGCGATGGCTGGGGGCGCAACGGGATGCGTTGGGTGAAAAAATATTGTCGATGGCGTTTCGCGCGGCGGGAAAATCCACGGTGCTCGGGTTGTTTTGCGCCTGGATGCTGGCGCGCAATCCAGACCTCCGCATTTTGGTGTTGGCGGCGGAGTTTGAACTGGCGTGCAAAATGGTCCGCAACGTTAAACGGATCATCGAACGCCATCCGCTGACTGGGGACATGAAGCCGGCGCGTTTGGACCAGTGGGCGTCGGATCAGTTCACGGTGAACCGTCCTTCGGTGCTGCGCGATCCCTCGGTATTGGCGCGCGGCGTGAGCGGCAATATCACCGGAAGCCGCGCGGACATGGTGATTTGCGATGATGTTGAAGTGCCCAATACCTGCGATACGCCGCCAAAACGCGCCGCGTTGCGGGCTCGCCTGTCGGAGATTGACTATGTGTTGGCGCCGGGCGGGATGCAGGTCTTCGCGGGTACGCCGCACAGTTATTATACAATTTACGCAAAAGCGGTGCGCCCGGAATCCGGAGAAGACACACCGTTTCTGGACGGGTTTCAGCGGCTTGAACTGCCGATCCTGAAGGCCGATGGCCATAGCCGGTGGCCGGAACGCTATACGGATAAAGACATCGCCGCGTTGAAACGGCGTCACGGTCCCAATAAGTTCTCGGGTCAGATGATGCTGCAACCGGTCAACCTCAGCGAGGGTCGACTCGATCCGGATCGAATGCGGCCGTATGACGAGGCGCTGGATTATGCGGAGCGAAATCGCACGGCGGTGTTGTCGCTGGGTGGGATCGAACTGGCGTCGGCGTCGTGCTGGTGGGACCCCTCATACGGCGCGTCGACGAGGGGGGACGGCAGCGTTATCGCCATCGTCTTTACCGACCGGAAGGGTGGTTACTGGTTGCACGACATTCGATATTTACAGGTTGATCCCGATTCATCCGTGGATGAAGCCACCCAGCAATGTCGGCAGGTCGCGGCTTTCCTGCGTGAAAATTTTGCGCCGTCGGTCAGCATCGAAGTCAACGGCCTTGGCCGGTTTCTGCCAGGCCTGTTGCGTCGGGAATTGGGGTTAACCGGGGTGGGGTGCGCGGTGGTCGAAGTCTCCAGTCGTCAGCCAAAGGCCGCCCGGATTATGGACGGGTTTGACGCGGTGCTGGCTGCGGGCGCATTGCACACGCGCAAAACAATTTGGCAAACGCCCTTTGTGCAGGAAATGCGCGAATGGCGCCCTGGCGGTGGGTATTCCGGGCCGGATGATGGGCTGGACGCAGTGAGTGGTTGTTTGTTGTCGGAGCCGGTCCGCCTACCGCGCGTGGTGCGCGCTAACAGCCGCGCCTGGGGGGCCGGTGGTGGGAGTTTCAATGCGGAGACCGCCTTCGACATATAGGCCGTCGGGCGCGGGACGCCTCCTGCACAATTAGAAGTCAAAACTAAACGCGCGCCGCGTGGACATTCCGTCCCGCGGCGTTTTTCTTTGGAGGAAATGATATGGAAGCAACTGTAAGCGCCAACTTGTTTCGATGGTTGGCGATGGTCGAAATACCCGTCCTTGGTGGCATGTTCTGGTTTGTATGGCGAGCGCGTCGGGACGGTGAGTTGGCGTTGAACGAGCAACGCCGCCACCATGAAAACGGGTTGGGGCGTCTCCGCGATAATGTCGCCGCGTATAAACTCGACGTTGCGTAGAGTTATGCGTCGATTCAACTTCTCAAAGACGTCGAACGGCGCCTCACCAGACATCTCCTGCGCATTGAAGCAAAGCTGGACCGACGATCTCAAAGCCTGGAGGGCAAGTCATGAATATGCTTCGTCTTACATCTGAAATTATAACTCCGATTGACGGCCAAACTGAACTGGAAAACTTGCTGTGGCGCGCGGGGCGAGATGCGCCCGTGCGCGAACGCGAGGCGATCGCCGCCGTGGCGATGAACCGGGCGCGTCTTTTGGGGGCCGCCAGTGTCGCGAGAAGCGCCGAGTTCGCCACATCTCTGGGTGTCGCCTGTCAGGGTCTGGAAGATTCGGTGGCCAACGTGGAAAACGCCAGTGACGATAAACGACAGGACGACAAACGACAGGACGATCGCATCCGGGCGTATTGTAAACGGATCGCCCGGCGCGCGGTCATGGGCGTCCTGGAGGACCCGACGAAGGGCGCTACGAATTTTCATAGGGAAAGCACGTGTCCCGCCTGGTCGCGGGGGTATTTCCCGTGCGCCTGGTTTGGTGCGCGACTGTTTTACAAACTGGAGGACTAGGGGATGATCTCCGCGTTACTGGCGCAGATCGGGTTGCCGCTGCTGGCGCGCGCGGTCGGCGGCGCGCTTTCCAATATCGATCACCCGGTCGCAGCGGCGGCGGCGAAGGCGCTCAATGCTGTCGACGCCGACATTGCGGGGGGGAATATTTCACCCGCGCAGGTCGATGCCGCGAACCGGCATGTTGAGCGAATGGAGGAGTTGGCGCTGGCGCGCGATGTTGGCGTCCTCACCCAGATCAACCGGACCATCCGCACCGAAGCAACCGCTGAAGACGCCTATGTTCGTCGAATGCGCCCCACATTGGTTATATCATGGCGATCAGCTGGGCGGCGCAGATGTTGGCCATCGCTTTTGTGATTGTGACGCGTCCCGCCGACGCCGGCGCTGTGATCGCGGCGATGGCGAGCCTGGGTACAATCTGGAGCGTCGGGTTATCGGTGCTTGGCATTTATGTTTATAAACGAAGTCAGGACAAGGCGGTGGCGGCGGGTGCGGTTGATGCCGCGCCGGGCGGAATGTTCGCCGGGTTGATGAAACGTCTTGGCGGCGCCTGATATGCGGGCGTTGGCGTTTCGCCTAAATCTTTCGCCGCTCTCGCTATGGCGAAACGCCGTCCCGCCTGTTACACCGCGTGATCATGATTTTACATTCTCTCGCCATGCCGTTTTTACGCCGCCTCGACCCGGAGCGCGCGCATGATTTGACAATCTGGGCCCTGTCGCGCGGATGGGGCCCGGTTGACCAACGTCGAGACTCACCCGTGTTGCGGTGCCGCTACTGGGGGCGGGAATTTACCAATCCTATTGGCGTCGCCGCCGGGTTTGACAAAAACGCCCGCGCCTACGCCGCCTTGTTGAAAATGGGCTTCGGGTTCACCGAAATCGGTACGGTGACCCCGCGTCCGCAAATCGGCAATCCAAAACCACGGTTGTTTCGGCTGACGGAAGATAACGCTGTTATCAATCGTATGGGCTTCAACAATCAGGGTATGGAAGCCGCCGCCGGTCGACTTGAGCACCGGCATGGCCGTGGCGTTGTCGGCGTTAATATCGGTAAAAACAAAGAAACCGAAGACGCCGCTGAAGATTATGAGGCCGCCGCGACGCGACTGGCGCCCCTGGCGGATTATCTTGTTATCAATGTGTCCTCGCCAAACACGCCGGGTCTGCGCGCCTTGCAGGACGCAGATGTTCTGGCGCGCCTGATCCGCGTGGTGCGGGTGGCGGCGGAAAAGGTCTGTTCGCTCGGCGTTCCGCCGTTACTGGTCAAGCTTGCGCCTGATTTGACGTCGGACGACAAGCGCGACATTGCCGCCATGGCGGTTGAACAGGCGGTGGACGGGCTTATCATTTCCAATACAACGATCGAACGTCCCGCCACGCTCGGCGATCCTGCGCGCGGGGAGGCCGGCGGATTGAGTGGGGCGCCGCTTTTTGCGCCGTCGACGGCGGTTCTGGCGGATATGTATCGACTGACCGAAGGCAAGGTGATGCTTATTGGCGTTGGCGGCGTCTCAAACGGCGCCGAGGCGTATGCGAAACTCCGCGCCGGAGCGTCGCTCGTACAGCTGTATTCCGCCATGGCGTTAAAGGGCCCGGGGCTTATCCGAAGCATAAAGGCGGACCTCGCCGAGCACTTGTATCAGGACGGTTTTGACAGCGTCGCCGCCGCCATTGGCGCGGATCACCGATGATGGTTGTCGGGAATCGCGGTCTGGCGTAATCTCCTGAAGCGTTTAACCCTGTCCACAGCGCCGCCAGAAAGCGGGCGTGGTCCTGTGATAGTGGATCGGATGACATCCCGGTGATTTGGCATTTCGTGATATTTGCGTGTTACACGCTGGCGGCGGCGACGGGCGCTGTTGTTCTCGTGGTCTCGCCGCTCGGGTTTGAGCGCGCCACGGCGGGGCTGTTTGGTCTTGCGGCGTTTTTGTCGGCCGGGCTGATCCATGAGATTTTGCATCGTCGGGCGGAGGCGCGGCGCGCGTTGCGGCGATTGAACTTGCTGCGCAAGGCGTATGGTCAGAACCGAAACGAGCTGACCCAGGCGCGCGACGAAATACGACGCATTTATGAGGCGCTGGAGAGCGCCGGGCAGTTTGAGTCTCAGCGCGATTCCTTTGGCCTCAGTCAGGTCGCCGCCGAGGTGAAGGTGCTGCATTCGCTGGTCGATCAATTGTACTCCGATCAGGATTCAGATGCGTCCGCCCGAAAGAGGGTGGCCTCCACTGATCTTGCGGTTGAGGAGCGCGCCGAGGCGGCGCTTCAGTTGGCGGATGCGACAGCGAAGAAATTCCGCTCCTACAATGCGCTCGACGAAGGCGTGATTCTGGATATTGTGCGCGAGGGGTTGCGGCGTGATCGGGTGGATCTCTATCTCCAGCCCATTGTCAGCCTGCCGCAGCGTAAACAGCGTTTCTTTGAATGTTTCAGTCGGATTCGCGCCGCCGATGGCACCATGCTTTTACCGGATCAGTATATAGAGACCGCACGCGCCAGCGGCCTGATTCGCGCCATCGACAATATGTTGCTGTTTCGCTGCGTACAGCTCTTGCGACGGACGGAACGCTATAATTACGCGACCGCGTTTTTTTGCAATGTAACGCCGCACTCAATTGGCGACCGCACGTTTTTTGAAGAGTTTATCTCCTATCTTGAAAATTGCCCGGATCTGGCGCCGTCCTTAGTGTTCGAATTTTCACAGGATGAATTTGAATTGTTGGGTGGGGATATCGCCGCAGACATGAAACGGTTATCCAAATCAGGCTACAGGTTTTCTCTGGATCAGGTAAGCGATATGCGGTTTGACGTTCCGGCCCTGGCCGCGCGGAATTTTCAGTTCGTCAAAGTGGATGCGGCGATGATACTCGAGCAGGCGAAGTTGAATCCCGAAATCGTTCGGGCGACCAAACAATCGTTGGATGATGTGGGGATTGACCTGATCGTTGAAAAAATCGAAACGGAACAGATGTTGGCGGAGCTCTCTGATTTTAGGATCGATTTTGGGCAAGGCTATTTATTTGGCGAGCCACGCATCAGTCAGGATCCACCCGAAGCATTTCAGGAATTGCAGGTAAGTGAATGAGTGTGCGCGTTTTGGACGGGTTGGCGGAAGTCGCTGACCAGTATGACCTCTTTATTATTGATCAATGGGGCGTTCTTCATAATGGGGAAACGCCGCACGCGGGCGCCGTGGATGTTTTGCGAGAGCTCCGCCGCGCGGGGAAGACGATCACGATTTTGTCGAATTCCGGCAAACGACTGGCGGTTACGCAGGCGCGTATGGCCGATATGGGGTTCACCGATGATTTGTACGATCATTGCGTGACGTCGGGCGAAGAAGTCTGGCAGGCGCTTAACGCTGCGAGCGAGCCTTTTTACGCAGACCTCGGGGCGCAGTGTTTGATGCTGACCTGGGATGGCGATAATCGTTTGATTGAAGGGTTGCCGCTGCGCGAGGTAGATTCGGTGGAAGACGCAGATTTTATTTTGAATGCGGGGACGACCAACGACCAGGCGGTGCTGAAAGCCATGGAGCCTATGCTCCAGCGCGCGGCGGCGCGGGGATTGCCGATGGTGTGCGCCAATCCTGATTTTGTCAGCAAGGCGCCCGATGGCAGTCTGGCTATTTGTCCGGGGACCACGGCGAAGCGTTATGAAGTGCTGGGTGGTCGCGTGGATTACCGCGGTAAACCGCACGCGCCGGTTTACCGTAAATGTTTTGAATTGGCGCCGAATCACGGACCGACGCTCGCGATCGGCGATTCCCTGTGTCATGATATCGGCGGCGCGAATGGCGCCGGGATCGATTCCCTGTTTATCAGCGGCGGCATCCATGCTGAAGAGCTGTCGGACCTTGGCGATCCCTACGCGCTCGCGATGCTTTTTAATCGCGAGGGGCAAACTCCAACCTACGCGGCGCCGGCGCTGCGGTGGTAAACCCTGCTCAAATTTTCTTGAACGCGCGTATTTATCGTCGGTAAAGCCCGTTACAGTCCAAATTCGAGACGAGTCGTCACAGTAATTGTGGGGCCGTGATTTTCGAAAAGGGCCGAAATATGGGCGCATCTGTTTTATCGAGACGGCCTTTTGGGTGGCGCGTCCCATGACGGCGGATACCATCGGCGTTGATTTCAGGCCGGATCCCGAACCCATAAAAATACAACGCGGCGTCACGATTGCGGGCCTGTGCGCCTTGTTGATCGGTGCGTATTTCCTGCGGGATCAAGGATGGCGACATTCTGCGCTCTTTGTCACCGGCGGCGTGATGGGGCTGGTCCTGTACCACGCTGCGTTCGGGTTTTCGTCAGCGTATCGACAATTATTCGTGCATCGCGACGGGCGCGGCGTTCAGGCGCAACTGATTTTGGTGGCGGCCGGGACAATCCTGTTCGCGCCGGTTCTGGCGGAAGGATCGCTTTTTGGACATGCGATG
>JAESSL010000100.1 GCA_016764135.1 Alphaproteobacteria bacterium | reverse complement strand
GACTTGGGCCTATCCACGCGCATCGCCTGGATGGGCGCCCAACCGCAGGAAATGGTCTTGTCGGAATTGCGCCGCGCGGACATTTTTATCCTGCCCAGCAAGCAAACGGCGGATGGCGACCGGGATGGGTTGCCGAATGTATTAATGGAAGCACAAAGCCAGCAGGTCGCCGTCATCAGTACAAACATGTCCGGCATTCCGGAACTGGTTATCAATGGCGAAACCGGCGTTCTGGTCGCGCCCGGCGATAGCGACGCGTTGTCCGCCGCACTAAAAACCCTGATCGAAAACCCGATCTTGCGGGCGAAGTTGGCGCAAGCGGGATTTGACCGGGTACACGCTCGTTTTTCCATGGATGCCGGCATCGATACGCTGTGCGAACTTTTCGACCCCCCTGCGGCGGCGGCGTGATGAACATCGCCTTTTACGCGCCGTTAAAACCGCCATACCACCCCATTCCCTCCGGCGACCGACGTATGGCGCGGTTGCTGATGCAAGCGTTGCGGCGCGCGGGGCACGACGTAACGCTGGCCTCTCGGCTGCGCAGCTATGACGGATCAGGCGACATTCGACGACAGGACCGCATCCGCCGGCGCGCCGACCAGGTTGCGCAATCCTATCTGGATCACGCTGACGACCACACAAAACCCGACCTCTGGTTTACCTACCATCTGTACCACAAGGCGCCCGATTTGCTGGGCCCACGGATCGCCCGCGCGCTGTCGGTTCCCTATGTCGTGGCGGAGGCCAGTTTTGCCCCCAAACAAGCCGGCGGCCCGTGGCGCAACAGTCACGCCGAAGTTGAAACGGCGCTGCGTCAGGCCGCGCGCATAATCACCCTGAACCCTGACGATGATCCGTGCGTCCGCGCCATCGTCAAAGACGGTGATCGCCTGACGGCGCTGGCCCCGTTCATCGACACACGCGATGCGCGCGCGGCGGCGAGAACGCGGCAAGACCATCGCGCCGCTTTCGCCAAAGAATATAATCTCGAGCCTACCCGCCCCTGGATCGCCGTCGTCGCCATGCTGCGCCATGGCGATAAGTTCGACTCCTATAAGATACTGGCCCGCATCGTTTCTCTCCTGGAAGAGACGCCCTTCCACCTTTTGATCGCTGGCGACGGGCCCGCACGCGACGAAATTGTCGCACTGTTTGGCGACGATTCCCGAATTCATTGGCTGGGCGCCACGCCGCCAGCAACCGTAAACGCACTGAACGCGGCGGCGGACCTGTTCGTCTGGCCCGCCATTCGCGAGGCCTATGGCATGGCCTTGCTGGAGGCCCAGGCGGCGGGAACCCCGGTCATCGCCGGCGGCGCGCCCGGCGTCCGACAAATCGTCGCCCATGACGAGACCGGATTGATCGCCCCCATGAATCTCGCAACATTGGCGAATGACATGGCGCGCGACATTCGAGTATTATTGAGCAACCCGGATCGTCGTCGCGACATGGGACGCGCCGCGCTGGCGCACACGCAATCCCATCACGACATCGACGGCGCATCACGCCAATTGAACCAAATAATCATGGAGGCAGCATGACCCTCTTCGCCGTCATCCGCCACGGTCCGACCGAATGGAACGAACAAGGCGTCGTACAAGGGCATAGCGATATTCCCCTGAGCGCGGCGGGCCGTGAAAAAGTTTCGGGCTGGCGGATTCCGTCAGAGCTGAACGACTTCACCTGGATCGCCAGCCCGTTGTCGCGGGCGCAAGAAACAGCGACAATCCTGTCCGGGCGCGCCCCCCAAACCGATGACCGGTTGATGGAAATGAGCTGGGCCGAGTGGGAAGGCAAACGCTTGCCGGAATTGCGCGCCGAGCTGGGCGATCTGATGAAAGCGTGGGAGGCCAAGGGGCTGGATTTTCGCGCCCCAGGCGGCGAAAGCCCACGCGATGTGCAGGACCGCCTGAAACCGCTCTTGCTGGAATGCGCGCGCACCCAACAAGCGACCGTCGCAGTGTGCCATAAGGGCGTCATTCGCGCGTTGTATGCGCTGTCCGCAAATTGGGACATGACGGACAAGCCGCCAGAAAAACTACAAGACGACTGTGTCCACTTTTTCAGGATCGCCGAGGACGGCGCGCCCCTTCGCCATCGGTTCAATCACTCTTTAGTAACGCCGTCGGAACCCTCAGGCGGCGCCTGACCGCATGGCCCGCATCCTTTTTTATGTGCAGCATATATTAGGCGTCGGACACCAGACCCGCGCCGCCGCCATCGCGCGTGCGTTACGGGCGGCCGGGCTTGAGGTCACCTATGTGACCGGCGGGTCTGAAGATTTGGCGCTGGATTTGAACGGCGCAACAATTGTTCAACTGCCGCCAACCCGCGCAACCGACGCAAGTTTCAAGACGCTGGTGGACGAAAACGGACACCCCATCGATGCAAATTGGGAACAACGCCGCCGATCCTTGTTGCTGGAAACATTCCAGAACACGGCGCCGGATGCGGTGCTGATTGAAGGTTATCCGTTCGCTCGACGTCGGTTCCAGTTCGAACTTCTACCGCTTCTGAAGGCGGCCAAGGCGCGCGGAACGCCGGTCGCGATTTCCGTTCGGGATATTCTGGTGCAAAAGAAAAACCCGGACCGCGTCCAGGAAACCATCGACATCGTCAACACGTATTGCACCACCGTCCTGGTGCATGGCGACCCGGCCTTCATCGCCTTTGATGAAACCTTCCCCGCCGCCGACGCCATCGCCGATAAAATTCAGTACACGGGATATATTTCATCCGATTCCAATACGCCAAATGCCCTGATTTCACCCCCGAGGAAACGCGAAGGCGTCGTCGTCTCCGTGGGTGGCGGCGCGGTCGGAGCGCCGCTGGTGCGCGCAGCGCTGGCGGCCCGGCCCCTGACCCGGTTCCGCGACGCGCCGTGGCGCATAATCACCGGGCCTAATTTTCCCAAATCAGAGCGGTTAAAATTATCCGCGCCAGAGGGCGTTACATTAGAGACCTTCAGCACGAGGTTTCGCGACATGCTCGCCCAGAGCGCGCTCTCGGTCAGCCAGGCGGGCTACAATACGATTATGGACCTCCTCGCGACCGAAACCCCCGCCGTGCTCGCGCCCTTTAGCCAGGATGGCGAAACGGAACAATCCGTGCGCGCGAAATTACTCGCCAACGAAGCAGGGTTTAACGTCGTTTCTGAAGCGGCGTTAACGCCGTCCCGACTAGCCCGCGCAATCGATGAAACCGCTCTGAAACACGCACCCGACCCATCCGCTCAACCATCATCGGTCAAAAACGCCATCCGTCTGAACGGCGCGTCTGAAACGGCGCATCGTATGGTTGATCTTGTCGCTTTAACCCCGTGAAAAAAGTCGTTATATCAGTAAGCCATGCCGCAGATTCAACACGCCGCAGATTTGACAGGATGGGACGCGTTTCACGCGGAGCTTGATGCGTGGAAAAAACGTGGGCGCATCGCCACCTTCTGGTGGCGCGACGATGACGCAACTCGCATGACGCCCGCATTGACCCGCCTGCTCGACATTGCCGACGAAACGCCAATATCGCTGGCGGTCATTCCGCACGATGCGACCGCCGAGCTGGCCGACGCACTCAACACCCGCCCCCATGCGACCGTGCTCCAACATGGGTTCGCGCATTTAAATCACGCGCCAAGCGACGAAAAGAAAGCCGAATTCGGCGCGCACCGGACGCCCGACGCCATGCGCCTTGACCTGATCGCCGGATTCAAGCGGATTGGCGACCTCTTCGGCGCGCGGTTCAGGCCGATGTTCGTTCCCCCCTGGAACCGTATGACGAATTCGCTCGTTCCACGGCTCGCCAGCGTCGGATTCCGGGCCTATTCGACCTATGGCGCAACACCCGCAAACGCGGCCCCACCGACGGCCGTCACCCAGATAAACGCCCGTGCCGACATCATTAACTGGCGCGGCGGACGCAGGTTTCTGGGAGAAACCGCGTCGCTTGAACTTCTGACAACGCATCTGTCGCAACGCCGCCAGGGATCGGCCGCAGATCAGCCGACAGGACTTTTAACCCATCACGCGGATCACGACGACGCGTGCTGGCGATTTATTGAAACATTACTGCGGGTGATCAAAAAACATCCCGCAACAGCATGGTGGGCGCCAACCGCATGAGTACAGTTTACCAATATCCGCTAACGTCGCTGTATGGCGATTATATCCGCGCGGTTTGCGGCGCCGCTTTTTGCGGCCTGCCTTTATTTTATGTTAACGCTGGTCCGATATTATCGACTATTCTGGGCTCGGTTTTACTGTTGTTCGTCGGCTTTGGCCTGAAGACGGCGATGCGCCATTTTACGATTATCGAAATTGATGACATCGGCGTCATCGCCAGAGGACCAATGGGACGCAGGATTGCGTGGAAAGAAATCGACAAAGTGGTGTTGAAATTCTACTCGACCCACCGGGACAAGAACGAGGGTTGGATGCATCTGAGTATTTTCCACGGGAAAAACAAAATGACCATCGAATCCACTTTAAGCGGATTTGACGATGTGGTCGGCCCTACGATTCAAGCGGGATTTCAGAACAACGCAACCATGGATGAAACAACGCTGGAAAACATCACCGCCATGGGAATCACCATCGACCTCGCGGACGAGACTTAAGTCGTGACGTTCCCTCTGCTTAGCGTTGAGGATTTAAAGGTGCGCTTTACGCTTCCGGAAGGAATCGTGGAAGCTGTCAAAGGCGTCTCCTTCCAGATCCTACCCGGAAAAACCGTCGCACTGGTCGGCGAATCAGGCTCCGGTAAATCTGTTGTTTCACAAAGCATTATGGGGATTCTGCCCAAAACCGCCTCGATATCATCAGGCCGGATCCTGTACAGGGATCCAAAATCAGACGGCGACGCAATCGATATCGCCGCGCTCAACCCCAATAGCGCCGCCATGCGCGCCATTCGCGGCGGGCGCATCTCCATCATTTTTCAGGAACCGATGACCTCCCTGTCGCCGCTGCATACCGTCGGCGATCAGGTCAGCGAAGCCTTGATGCTACATCGGAAGCTTGGAAAAGCGGAAGCGATGGAGATTACCCGGGACATGCTGCGTCTTGTCGGGTTTCCCGATCCCGCACGCGCGCTGAAAACCTATCCCTTTGAATTATCCGGCGGATTGCGCCAGCGCACGATGATCGCCATGGCGCTGGTCTGCAATCCCAGCCTGTTGATCGCCGACGAACCCACGACCGCGCTGGATGTCACCATTCAGGCGCAAATCCTGAAACTGTTGCGGGACCTTCAGGAAGAGTTGGGCATGGCCGTCCTGATGATTACCCATGATCTGGGCGTCGTGGCCAATGTCGCCGAAGACATCGTCGTCATGTATCACGGCGAAATTATGGAATCCGGCAACCTCGACGACATCTTCCGAAACGCGCAACACCCCTATCTGAAAGCGCTCCACAAAGCCGTGCCCCGCTTTGACATGGCGGAAGGCGAACGTCTTGTTCCCATTCGGGAAATTGAATCGCACAAAGGCTTCCTGTACGACGCCAAGGAACCTTGGCCAGAGACCGAGGCCGCGAAAGCGCCCATGTTGAAGGTCGAAAATCTGACCAAGAGCTTTGGCATTCGCAAAAGCTCTTTCTTTGGCGGCGCCACCGAGATGGTCCGCGCCGTGGATGACGTCAGCTTTGAAATCGCCCGGGGCGAATGCCTGGGACTGGTCGGCGAAAGCGGCTGCGGCAAAACCACGCTATCAAAAATGCTGATGCGCGCCCTGTCGGCGGATTCCGGCGCGGTCACCTATAATGATCGCGGAACTCCGGTCGACATATTGGCGCTGACGCCGAAGGAACTCATCCCGTTCCGAAAGAAAATGCAGTTCATTTTCCAGGACCCGTTCAGCTCTCTCAACCCGCGCATGCCGGTGTTTGACATCATCACCGAACCGCTGGTCATCCATAAAATTGGCGACGCGGAAAGCCGTCGGGATTCCGCCCGCGAGCTTATGCGGCTGGTTGGG
>JAESSL010000099.1 GCA_016764135.1 Alphaproteobacteria bacterium | reverse complement strand
CGAACAGAGCGTCGAAACGGGCGGGATCCACATTGTCCATAAAATGCAGTCGAGGCGCGCCGGGTGGGGGGCCAAAGCCTGCGTCGGCCAGCGCATAAAGGCTCTTGCCGCCAAGGCTGGAGCCGCCCGTGCCTAAAATCACAACATCGTCAAAGGCGTCGCGAAACCGGGCCGCGACGGGCGCGATTTCGTCAAGGTCATCTCGCCGGTATGGCAAGGTCATCAGGGGAAGCGCGCCGGTTTCGCGCCAGCTTCGTATTTGATCGAGCGCGGGCGCGGTTTTCGCCACGAGGGCGGCGTGGCGTTGCGCGTCCAACCCGTTTGCGCCGATGGCCGAGGCGAAGCAGGCGTCGATCAGGTGCGAATATTCCGTCATGCTGCCTGCCTTGTATGTGCGCCGCGCATCGATCCGCACGGCGAGGGTATCTGCGATCCGCCCGAATTCACCGGGTGGATCAGTAGTCGATATCGGGCGTTTCCGCCGTCGCTTTGACGTTTTTCGGTCGGCCGACAACAACAATTGTCAGCGTGTCCGGATTCAACAATTGTTTGGCGACGCGGTCAATGTCGGCCCGTGTGACGGTGTTGATAAGCGATGCGCGCCGGTCAAGATAATCAATGCCCAGCGCGTTATATTGCATGCTGACGAGAATGCGCGCGATGGCCGCGGTGCTGCTTAACCGCAAGGGGAAGGCGCCATTCAGGAACTGCTTGGCGCGCCGCAGCTCGTCGGCGCTGATTCCGGTCTCGTGCATTTTTTTCCATTCGGCGCGCACCAGCGACAGGGCCTCGCCGACTTGCTCGTTTCGCGTCGCCAACCCGCCGGAAATTTGCGGTCCCTTCCGCATCGGATTGAGGTACGAATAGACGCTGTAGACCAGCCCACGTTTCTCCCGGACTTCGGTATACAGGCGAGAGGCGAATCCGCCGCCGCCCAGAACGTAGTTCATGACATAGGCGGCGTAATAATCCGGGTCGCTGCGCTGAAGGCCGGGTTGGCCAAACAGAACCACGCTTTGCGGAATATCCATGTCCGAGATAAAAACGTCGCCCGCAGCGCTCAGTTTGGCGGCGGGAACCTGTGGTTGTTTCGGCGCAACGGCGGGCAAACCGCCAAACGCCTTGTCCAGAAGCGTCCCGAGGTCGACGGCGTTGATGTCGCCAACCGCGCCGATGATAAGGCGGTCTCGCGTGAGTCGGGACAGCACGAATTGTCGCATGTCGTCGGTGGTGATGGCGGCCAATGTTGAGAGTTTGCCGTTCACCGGGCGGCCGCTGGGATGGTCGCCGAAAAGCGCCTTTCGCCAAATGCGGCTGGCGCGGCTGTCGGGGTTGGTTTCGCGCTGTTTTAGCCCGATTTCAATCTGGCTGCGAATGCGTTGGACCGCGTCATCGTCAAAACGGGGCTTGGTGAGCGCGAGTCGAAGCAGGTCGACCGCCTCGTCGCGATTGCGATTGAGGGTCTTCAAATTGCCGCGAAAGGTTTCCAGACCAGCGCCGAAGCTCAATCGAATGGCGAGGTTTTCCAACCGGCCCTGAAACGCCTGACTGTTCAGATCGCCCGCGCCTTCGTCCAGAAGGCTGGCGGTGAGGTTCGCCAATCCGGCCTTGCCTGTAGGGTCGGCGCCGCCGCCGGCGTTGCGAAAGCTGAACGCCAATGTTGTGATGGGGATGTTTTTGTCGCGCACCAACCAGGCTTCAACCCCGCCGGGGCTGACGACGCGCTCGACTTCCACCGCCTGAACCGGTGGGGCGATGGAGAGAGACATGCCCAGGCCCAACCCCATGCTCAAGCCCAGGCTCAAGACGATTTGACGCCAGAACGGCCTGTAATTTTGCCCTGACGGGGTTTGAATTCGCCCAAGCAGGTTTTGGTTTTGCCCGGGCAGGTTTTTCTTTTGAAAGAATGCGATCATTTGTTTTCGGGCTTCGGTTTTGGCAGCAGCAAGGCGGTGACGGAACGGCGATCTTTGAAAACGGCCTCTGCGGCTTTGTTGATGTCAGCGACGGTGACGGCGCCAATTTGCTCTGGCCAGGATTCCACGTCCGCTACCGTCATGCCAATCGCCAGCGCTGCGCCGAGAATCCGGGCGGGCGTACGGTATGAATCGCGGGCGTAAATCGAGGACGCCTGAAGGCGGTTGATCGCCTGTTCGACTTCTTGTTGGGTCACGCCATCCGCCAGCAATTTGTCGATCTGGGCGTTAACGCCGCGCTCGACGCTATCGGTGTCTCCCCCCGGGGCGGGGCTTGCGTAAAACCCGAAGATGCTGGGCCCGCGTGCATGGGAATCATACCAGGCGCCGGCGCTTGCGGCGATTTTGTCTTCGACGACCAGTGTTTTGTACAACCGACTGGTCGCGCCGCCGGACAGGATTTCCGTTAGCACCTGCAAGGGATAGACGAGACTATGATCGCCATATTTGGCGCTGGGCGCGGGAAAGCGTCGCGACCACGCAGGTTGGCGCACGCGTTCATGGGCGAGCGTGATGCGGCGATCCGCCAGCAGCGGCGGTTCTTTCCATTCGATGCGCGCAGGCAGGGGTTTCGCCGGGATCACGCCATAATACTTTTCCGCCAGCGGGCGCACGTCATCGGCGGTCACTGCGCCGGAGATCACGAGAATAGCGTTATTGGGTCGATACCATTGTCGGTAAAATTTTGTGAGATCGGACAAGGTCAGACCTTCGATTTCGTGTTTCCAGCCAATGATCGGAACCCGGTAGGGGTGGTTCAGATACATGGCGTTGGCGACTTGCTCAGAGAGTTGGGCGGCGGGGTTGTTGTCGGTTCGGCTGCTGCGTTCTTCCAGAATAACCTGACGTTCGGGCCCGATGACGTCTTGCGTCAGGGCCAGTTTCGTCATCCGGTTGGCTTCAATCTCCATCATCAGTTCTAGTCGGTCGACGGCGACGGATTGAAAATACCCGGTGTAATCCTGTGAGGTGAAGGCGTTTTCCCGACCGCCATTTTCCGCGACGATCTTGGAGAACTCACCGGGCTTCAGCGTATCGGTGCCCTTGAACATAAGGTGTTCAAAATAATGGGCGAGGCCCGATTTCCCCGGCGGCTCGTCCATCGCGCCAACTTTGTACCACACCATGTGGGTGACGACCGGTACCCGGTGGTTGGAGACGACCACCACTTGCATGCCGTTTTTCAGGGTAAAGGTTTCGGGGTTGAAGACCGCGGCGCGCGCGGCGCCGGGCGTATTGGGAATCGGGCTGAGCCCAAAGGCGCCGCCGAGCGCGAAAACAACGCCCAAGGTCGCCGCAATTTTTCTGGTTCGTCCCATAGTGGCGATCAATTCCCGTCTCTGATTCAGGCGTTTTTCTTCTTTAAAATACGCGGCGTCGCGCGCCGAGGTTATTCTTTCCGACGAATGACCGGCGTACGGCCAGAATTGGCTGGTTTGCCCAGAGCCGCGTTTTCCTGGATGCGCCGGGCTTCGCCTTTGGGGTCAATGATGGTGGAATCCACTTTGTTGCCGGATGATTTTGAATCCTTCCAGAACAGAAGCTTGTCCACCAGGCCGCTCGAGTCGCTGTCGATGGCGCCGGCGGATTCCTGATTCACGGTTTGACGGATGCTCGGATCGACGCCCAGTGCGCCGGATTGTTTCAACAAAGCGACTTCACTGCCCGACCGGCCCTGTTGCTGGGTTCGGGCGCGCTCGCGCACGGTGCGGCGAAGGGAGCTTTTTGGTTTGGACGAGCGTCCTTCCGACGACAGCAGGCTGCCTTTGGCGTCATCGCGGGCGGAGACGGCCTGAGGGCGTTGCGCGCCAATTTGCGGGGGACGCAGTCCATAATCCGGCGGTAGAGCGAGGGGCGCCCGTTTGACGACGGCGAATTCATCCGGCGCTGATTTCTCAAAGCCCAGGATGCTGCCCACCCGTGAATCCTTGCCACACCCTGAAAGCGCGCCCGCCAGTATCAGCGATAGAGCTAGAAGGGACCCGGATCGAAAAATTATTAACGGAGAACGATTGTCGTCGCGCATGATTCGCAACACCTCACTTCTCGGATGGCGCCGTCGCGGGAAAACTTGCCGCGAGAAGACCACGAATTAAGACCACTAAGGAGTCATTGTTACTTGGTTTTTGTTGGACCGGCAATCAAGCTCTCCGCCAGAAGAAATATCACGCCGCAGGTAATTGCGGAATCGGCGAGGTTGAAGGCTGGAAAGTGCGCGCCGTAGGCGTAAAAATCGAGAAAGTCGACCACGCCGCCATGAAAAAATCGGTCAATCACGTTGCCGAGGGCGCCGCCGAGGATAACGCCTGTCGTGCGCGCGACGTAGCGCGTTTCGGCCTGACGCATCCAGATGACGAGAACAACTGAAATGCCCAACGCCAGTGCGATGAGCAACGGTTGGCTCCAGGGCGAATCGCTGTCGAGGAGACCAAAGCTGACGCCTCGATTGAAGGTCAGAACAAGGTTGAAAAAGGGTGTGACTTCCAGAACCCGCGGCGGATTCATGACATCGAGCAGAATCCACCACTTGGACGCCTGATCAGCGAGGGCGATCAGGATTGCGGGAAGCAGCCCGACGCGCAGCATCAAATGCGCCGCTGCGCGTTCACTCCGCCGCCGCTTTCTGGCCATGGACGACATCGGTGCAACGACCGCATATTCCGGGCAGCTCGGCGTTGGCGCCAACCTCGGGCAGG
>JAESSL010000098.1 GCA_016764135.1 Alphaproteobacteria bacterium | reverse complement strand
CGGGCTCGATCATCGGCGCGCTGGACAATCGCGCGCATTGGAGCCGTTTTGGGTTATAGCGCGCCGGCGGTGAATCTGATTATACTAACGCCATGCTACTGAAAATCATCGTTCTCACCGTCATTGTCATCGCCGTCTGGCATGGCTTTAAATTCGTGGGCAGGCTGGATTCGCAGCGTAAGGCGAAACTGGCCCGGCAAGCGTCGGAGGATGCAAAAATCATCACCGACACGGTGCAATGCCCGACCTGCAACGCCTATGTGAACGCCGCCGCGCCCGGGTCTTGCGGGCAGGCGGATTGCCCGTATTAGGCCTGAATAAAAATGAACGCAGGCATTCCAGAACGCCGTCAGGCGCGCATGTTGGATACGGCGCTGGAGCACCATCAGGCTGGTCGTCTTGGCAAGGCGTTGTCGCTTTATAAAAAATATCTGAAACGACGCCCGGACGACGCCAACGCCTTGAATATGGCGGGCGTTGCGGCGTTTGATTCCAATGATTCTGAGACCGCCCTGCGATGGCTGAACGCGGCCAAAGCGGCGGCGCCGAGCGACCCTCAGGCGTTTTATAATCTGGGACTGGTGCATCAATCCCAGGGCCGATTGGACGAGGCGTATGCGGATTACAGCGCCGCCATCGAATTTGGCCCCGATGTCGCCAGTTCACATTTTAATCTGGGCGCTGTGTTGACCCAGATGGGGCGCTTTGAAGCGGCGCTCGACTCACTGGACGCTGCGCTTGCGCTCGACCCGGAACACGCCAAGGCGTATGCGAGCAAGGGCTATATTCTGCGGATCCAAGGGCGGGTGGAGGATGCGGTGGCGATGTATGGGCGCGCTTTTTCCTTGTCGCCGGACGACCCCGCCTTGCTGGGCGATCTGGGGCTGGCCTTGCGGGATTCCGGGCGGTTTCAGGAAGCCGCTTCGGCGTTTGACCGCGCCTTATCAATTGATCCTGACTATGCGGAAGCCATCAGTAATTATTGCGATACGTTGTTGCGGATGGATGCGCCGCGCGATGCGGTCGCCATTTGTGACGATTATTTGAGCCGCCACCCCTACCACGCCAGCGTTCTTGCGGCGAAATCGGTCGCCTTGAATGAAGTCGGGGATAAAGCCGCAGTCGCGAAACTGGTTGACCTGGACCGATTTATCGCGCCGACACAACATGATGGCGCGCCGGGCTTTCCGAGTATGGACGACTTCAATGACGCGCTGGCGGGGCATATTCTGGCCCATCCCAGCCTTGTTGTCGCGCCCACCAGCAATGCGACGCAATTGGGCAAACATAGCGGCGAACTTTTGGTCGCGCCCAAGGGTCCAATTGCGGCGTTTGAGACCTTGATTCGACGCGCGGTTAAGGAATATTCCAATCGTCTGCGGGCCGCGCCCGACCGCAATCATCCCGTCGTCGCCAATATTCCGGATCGCTGGAGCCTTAATATCTGGTCGATTGTGCTGGAAGGCGAGGGTTATCAATTGCCCCATATTCACCGTGCGGCGTGGATGAGCGGCGTTTATTACGTTCGCGTGCCGGACATTGTGCAGGACGGTTCTCGCGCCGGATGTATTGAATTCGGGCGGCCCGGAGCGGAGTATCATGGGGCCGCCGAGCCGGAAACCCGCGCCTTTCAACCCGCGCCGGGATTGATGGTGCTGTTCCCGAGTTATATGTTCCACGAAACCATTCCGTTTGTATCCACGCAGACGCGGATCAGCATTGCTTTCGATATCGTTCCGGAATGGTGACATAATGCGCAGCTTGAAGCGTTTCGCCAGTTGACCCCATGATGGGGCGCAGCTAGGTTGCGCCGCATTCAAAAAGCCCGGATTGGCCATGGTTTCCACCAAGACTTCCGATACCTGTTTTCAGTCGCTTATCCTGAAACTGCACGCCTATTGGGCGGCGCGCGGTTGCGTCATCCTGCAACCTTATGACATGGAGGTCGGGGCGGGTACGTTTCACCCGGCCACAACGCTTCGCGCGTTGGGACCAAAGCCGTGGAAGGCCGCCTATGTGCAGCCGTCACGCCGTCCCACCGACGGGCGTTACGGGGAAAACCCCAACCGCTTGCAGCATTATTACCAATATCAGGTGATCTTGAAGCCGTCCCCGCAAGACAGTCAGGAATTGTACCTTGGCAGCCTGCGGGAGTTGGGAATCGACCTTCTGGCGCATGACATCCGCTTTGTCGAAGATGACTGGGAAAGCCCGACCCTGGGCGCCTGGGGTCTGGGCTGGGAAGTCTGGTGCGACGGGATGGAAGTCAGCCAGTTCACTTATTTCCAACAGGTCGGCGGGATCGATTGCACGCCGGTTTCGGTGGAACTGACCTACGGGCTGGAGCGTCTGGCCATGTATGTGCAGGGTGTTGAAAACGTCTACGATCTGGATTTCAACGGCGACGGCGTAAAATACGGCGATGTGTTCCATCGGGCCGAGGTTGAATTTTCCGAAATGAACTTTGAGCGGGCGAACACCGATATCCTGTTCCGTCATTTCGCCGATTCCGAGGCGGAATGTGCGTCCCTGCTGGGGTCGAACCTCGCTCTGCCCGCTTATGATCAATGTCTAAAGGCGAGCCATGTGTTTAATCTTCTGGACGCGCGCGGCGTTATCAGCGTGACCGAACGCCAGGCCTATATCGGGCGGGTGCGGGCGCTGGCCAAAGGATGCTGCGTAGCCTGGGTGGCGGGCGAGGCTGAAGAGAATGGCTGAATTTCTGCTTGAAATACTGTCGGAAGAAATTCCCGCGCGGATGCAAAAGCGCGCAAGCGGCGACTTGAAGCGCCTTGTCGCCGACGGGCTGAAAAAAGCCAATCTCGACTTCACGTCGGCGGAAACCTACGTCACTCCGCGCCGTCTGGCGTTGGTGATCGATGGGCTGCCGGAAAAACAACCTGACCTTCGCGAAGAACGCAAAGGCCCCCGCGTCGGGGCGCCGGACAGGGCGATTGGAGGGTTCCTGCGCGCCGCCGGACTCGAGTCGCTGGATCAATGCGAAAAGCGTGATACGGGCAAGGGCGAGGTCTGGTTTGCGGTGACCGAACGGGCGGGCGTTGCGACCAGCGCGGTGTTCCCGGATATCCTGAACGACGTTTTCGCCAAACTGCCCTGGCCCAAATCCAT
>JAESSL010000097.1 GCA_016764135.1 Alphaproteobacteria bacterium | reverse complement strand
CGTTCATCCCGACCTGTTCGCCGATAGACCGCAAATTTCCCCAATAACTGCCAATGCCGCCGCCGCGCGCGGCGAGCCAGACATTTTCGTTCCAGAGATCAACGATGCCTTCCAGGCTATCGGTCGCCTCGTTCAGGAAACAGGAAATCGGGAGGCCGCGTTTCGTACCGCCATTGGACAGGACTGGCGTCGAGGGCATGAACCAGAGGTTGGATATGTAGTCATACAGACGTTGCGCGTGGTCGCTGTCGTCCGCGTAGTGAATCGCGACGCGCGCAAAGAGGTCCTGAAAGCTTTCTTCCGGTAATAAATATCGGTCGAGGAGCGTTTCCTTGCCAAATTGCGTTAATTTATCGTCGCGGCTGCGGTCGATTCGCACGCTGATTCCGCGTTCATTCTGCGCAATGTCCGGCAGCAGGGGGCTGGGATCGCCATCCGGAGAATCGTTTGGCGTCAGTAATGCGTCGTTTGTCAGAAACTCAGCAGTGTTATCCACAGCGAAGTCATCCCTTGCAAACGCTTCGGTTGCGTTCTCCATAGCCCCTCCTGTCCACAGCTGTGGATAGTTCTTTTTGTGGATTAACCGCAAGATTTCGTATTTTGTTCATCAAACGATACCAGATCTTGCGGTATTGTCATTAAAAATTGTTACTGTTGCGATAAAGAACATAACAAGAACATTCTAAATTTCTACCGTTCCCGACCATACCCGTCAAGCAAGCCTCCCGGTTTTTCTTGGTCAAAGAGCAAGGACGAGGCAAATTCGACTTCTGCCGACGCCGTAATATTATAGGTGTCGGCGCTCATGACGCTGGGAAGCAGTATATGCGCCTTAACCTTGGATGTGGATCGAATAAACGCGAAGGCTTTATCAATGTTGATTTAAGCCCCTTATGCGAGCCCGATCTTGTCTGGAATCTCGAAGAAACGCCGTGGCCCTGGCCGAATTCCTCTGTTTCTGAAATTGTGCTCATCCACGTGTTGGAGCATTTGGGA
Organism: Alphaproteobacteria bacterium; assembly: GCA_016764135.1. Lineage (GTDB taxonomy): Bacteria > Pseudomonadota > Alphaproteobacteria > UBA8366 > JABJJH01. Next base: position 2,338 of record JAESSL010000097.1, on the reverse strand, counting down.
GAGACGACCGAAAAATATTTTGGCGTGTTACAGGAAATGTACCGGGTTTGCCGCCCGGATGCGCGGATCAACATCGTCGTGCCCCATCCGCGTCACGATGACTTTTTGCACGATGCGACGCATGTGCGCGCCGTTACGGTTGAGGGGCTCTCCATGTTCTCCCGCAAAAACTGTGAAGAATGGATCGCCAATGGCGACGCCAACACGCCTTTGGCAATGGTCGCCGGCGTTGATTTTGAGGTCGTGGAAAGCGAATTTCGCCTTGAAGAACCCTGGGCGAGCAAGCTTGCATTGAAATCCCTGACGGAGGTCGAGGTTATGCAGGCGATCAAGATGCACAACAATGTTGTCAAGGAAACCAGAATCTTGCTGCAGGTTATTAAGACTCAGGGTTAATTAAAATATCCCCCCGGCTTCACCTGTTTTCTCGGAAAGGTTCGTTAAATCCACTACGGGGTTGAGTGAAGAGGGGCCTTGCTCCGTCATGGCGTCGACGGAGGCCAGAAACCGGGCGCGCGCGGCCTCGCTCATGATCGGCGCCGCGAGCGTTTGGAATTTGTGGACATAATCTTTACGCTGATAGGGATTGGCGCCAAGCGGGTGGGCGTTGGGCATGGCGAGCTCGTCGCGCACGACGGTTCCATCACTCAATGTAATGTCAACGCGACCGCCGAAGGCCTTCTCCGTTAAATCCATTGAATGATAGCGACGCTCCCATTCATCGTCGTAGGCGGTTTTGACCTTGCCCCACAGAGCGACGGTTTCCGGGCGGTGCGCGCGCTCGGCGCTATATGAGCGATCATGCGACCAAACTCCGTCCTCCAGCGCCACGGCGAAGATATAGGGTAAAGAATGATCCAGTGTTTCCCGGCTGGCGTCGGGATCGTATTTTTCCGGATCATTCGCGCCGGACCCGATGACCGCATGGGTGTGATAGCTGGTATGGATCAGGATACTCTCGATTTCGCGGCTGTCGGAAATGCGGTCGCGCATTTTAAACGCCAGATCGATCATGGATTGCGCCTGATATTCCGCTGAATGCGCTTTGGGGTAGCTGTCGAGTATAGCGCGTTTGGCCTCTCCGGGTTCCGGCAGCGATACTGTGTATTCAGCCTCGGGCCCGTCCAGCAGCCAGGCGATGACCCCGTCTTCGCCTTCGTAAATGGGGGCGGGGTTGGATTCTCCGCGCATTGCCCGGTCAACAGCTTCTATCGCGAGTTTACCCGCATGGGCGGGAGCGGCGGCCTTCCAGGAGGATATCCGGCCTTTTCGCGATTGCCGCGTTGTGCAGCAGACATGCAGCGCGTGGTTGATCGCCTGATAAATCGTCGCAGCGTCCAAGCCCAGCATGGCGCCAATGCCTGCGACCATCGCGGGACCTGTATGGGCGATATGGTCAATTTTATGCGCATGAAGGGAAATACTTTTGACCAGGGCGATGTGAATTTCATAGGCCGCCGCCACGCCTCGCAGAATATCCCCGCCAGAACGCCCGCATTGCTGGGCCACAGCCAGGATAGGCGGAATGGAATCACCGGGATGGGCGTATTCCGCCATCAAAAACGTATCGTGGTAATCCAGTTCGCGTACGGCGATCCCGTTCGCCCAGGCCGCCCATTCCGCATGAACCCGGACGGTGTCCGGTAGGCCAAACAGAACGGCGCCAGCATCGCGAGGATGCGCCAGGGCCTGCGCTCTGGCTGTCATCACGGTGGGGCGAGTGGCGGACGCCATGGCGACGGCGGCGTTATCGATGATCCGGTTCTGGATCATGGCGATTACAGCTGGTTCCAGCGCCGTGTGATCCGCCGCGACGGCCGCCATTTTCCAGGCAAGTTCATCTTCACGAGGGGATGGCGTGGCGGAGCGCCAGGGCCGAACGAGATGGTCTTGCATGGGAAATCCTCAAAATAGGTTCACGGTGTGACGTCTAGGATTTAACAAATCGCCGGCGTTCGCGCCAATGGGGATGTTTTCCATTCGGCGATTGATTGATACACTCAATTCATCATGTGCGGTCGATATAGTCTGACAACCCCTGTTGAAAGCGTCGCGCGGCTGTTTGGTTTCGATGAGAGGCCAAATTTAGCGGCGCGGTATAATATTGCGCCGACGCAGAATGCTCTGATCGTACGGGGGTGTGTTGATGGCGGCGGGGTCGAAGGTGTTAGTATCCGTTGGGGATTAACGCCACCCTGGGCGAAGAGCCTCGACGAGGGCGTGCCGATGATCAATGCGCGCGCCGAGACCGTGCGGGAAAAACCGGCGTTTCGCGCTGCTTATGAGGCGCGGCGTTGTCTGGCGCCGAGTGATGGTTTTTATGAATGGCGAAAGACGG
>JAESSL010000096.1 GCA_016764135.1 Alphaproteobacteria bacterium | reverse complement strand
CTGCGGAACGAGCGTATCGCGCGCGTGAGATTGCCGCGGGCGACGCCTTGATGGCTCAAGCCAAGGCCGTTACGGCCACCACGGGGCTAGAGGGTTCCGCGACGGCGAATTTGTACATGAGTTGGGCTGCGTTGCTGGAGGAAACCGGCGATCTGGAAAAGGCGGTGCGGCGTAGTCGAGAGGGCGCGCAGATCACCCGAAATATCTCGGATCTGGGCGCGGCGGCGAATGTGGGGCTGGACGACGCCCGCCGGACCAACACGCAATACGCTGCGCATTTTCAAACGCATGCGCTTCGGTTGTCCCGGTTGACGGGAGGTCAAACGCAACGCCAATCGCAGGAAAAAGTTGCAACGGAACTCAAGGCGGAAATATTCGACTACGTGCAGCGGGCTCAATCGACGGGCGCGGCCGCTGCGATCGACCGGATGGCGGCCCGTTTTGCGGCGCGCGATAACGCGCTTGGCCGATTGGTCCGCTCGCGACAGGATCTGGTTAATCAACGCGACAGGCTCGCCCGAAATTTAGGCGCCGTACTGGATCAGGCTGCGAGCGAACACAGCGACCAACAGGAAAACCAGTTGCGCGTTAGACTCCAGGAACTCGATGTTCGTTTGGTGAGCGTCGACAAAAAAATACGCGTTGATTTTCCGGATTATGGCGAATTGGCGCGACCCCGGCCGGTTTCACTCGCGGCGACCCAGTTACTGCTTCGGCCCGGAGAGGGGCTCCTGACGTTTATGTTGGGAGGTGAGAGCGGGCTGGCGGTGCTGGTGACCCGGGATCAGGTGTTCACCCATTCCATAGCGTCGTCGCGGGTGGAGATCGCCGAGCGCGTAGAATCGCTGCGATGGGGGCTGGACCCAACAGAGGTCGGCTCGGTCCAGGATTTGTTGACGTTTGACGTGCATGAAGCGCATGGGTTGTTCACCTCATTGTTCGGGTCGCTGTCTGGCTCGATTTTGAAATTGTCTCATCTGATTGTCGTGCCGGATGGTGCCTTGCAAAGTCTGCCGCTGGGCGTCTTGCTGACAGCGCCGCCGTCCACAGCGCGGTTTATGGATTTCGCCGCGTTCCGGACGGCGCCTTGGCTGGCGCGCGCGGTTGCGATTTCGGTTCTTCCGGCGGTTTCCGGGTTGCGGGCCCTACGACGTTTTGCTCGAAAATCCCGTGCGACCAAGCCTTTTTTGGGGATAGGCGACCCGCTACTGCTCGATCATCCGGGCGCGAAGGAGACGACCAATCCGAACCTTCGGGGAGGCTCGGCGTTGGCCTGGTTGAAAAAAAACCGTACGCGTCCGGATGCCAGCGCGATGTTTCGCGGGGGCCGCGCGGATATCCGGGCGGTCCGGAACCTGGCGTCGTTACCAGATTCAGCGGTTGAGCTCGCCAGTATGGCCGTCAGTCTCGGCGGATCCAGGGATGATCTATACTTGCGGGATCGAGCGATCGAACCGCTCATTCGCGGTAAAATAAAACTTCGCGATTACCGAGTTTTGGCATTGGCGACGCATGGCGTCCTGGCGGGCGAGTTGGCGGGCCTGTCAGAACCGGCACTGGTCTTAACCCCACCGAAGGAGGCGTCCGAGGAGAATGACGGGCTGCTGACCGCGAGCGAAATTACGGATCTCGACCTGGACGCCGACTGGGTGATCTTGAGCGCCTGCAATACGGCTGGCCCCGATGGTAAGCCGGGGGCGGAAGGCCTTTCTGGTCTGGCCAGAGCATTTTTCTATGCGGGCGCGCGAACCCTGTTCGTTTCGCATTGGCCCGTGGTTTCCGAGACGACCGTTAAAATGACGACGGGTATGCTGGCGTCATTGGCCGCAACGCCCGAGATTGGCAAAGCGGAAGCCCATCGCCGGGCGATCTTGTCGGTGATGGGCGATACGACGCAAGAGATGTTTGCGCACCCCTTGTTTTGGGCGCCTTTTGTCGTCGTCGGAGATGGCGGCGCGCCAGCGCTCTCAAAGACCAAAACGAAATCGGAAACGGGTTTGAGACGGTGATGCGGATTTCGTATTGTTACTGAAATTGAAATTCAACCCGACCGTTGAGTCGACGACCCTATATCCAGAGGAGAGAAATCGTGACGATTGATAAAAAACAGGCCTTTGATCTGAGCAAGTTTCTGGACCCGTCAGGAACCTATATTGGCCGCGTCTGGAACCCGTCTGTGTCGGGTCCCTCAGTCGTTGTCGTGCGGGACGGTCATCTGGTTGATATCACATCAAAAGAAACACCGCTTGTTCGCGATATTCTGGAAAAAGAGTCGCCGGCGGAATTTGTTCGCTCGAGAGAGGGCGTCTCTCTTGGTCGTATCGAGGATATTGGCCTTAATTACGATAGTGGTTCCGGTTCAATTCATTTGCTCGCGCCGTGCGATTTGCAGGCGGTCAAGGCGGCGGGGGTTACCTTCGTTAAATCCATGCTGGAGCGCGTGATCGAAGAGACCGCGGCGGGCGACCCGGCCAAGGCGGAGGCTGTTCGTCAACGTGTTACGGCGATTATCGGCGACTCGCTCCATGATGTCGTGCCGGGCTCGGAAAATGCCGCAGCGTTGAAAGAGGCGCTGATTGAGGAGGGAATTTGGTCGCAATATCTGGAAGTGGGCATCGGTCCCGATGTTGAAGTTTTCTCAAAGGCGCAAACGCTTTCTTCCGTCGGGTGGGGTGCGGATGTCGGGCTTCATCCCAAATCTACCTGGAACAACCCCGAGCCGGAGATTGTTTTGGCGATCGACAGCATGGGCAATATCAAGGGGGCGAGCCTGGGCAATGATGTGAACTTACGAGATTTCGAAGGCCGCTCGGCGCTTCTGCTTTCCAAGGCGAAAGATAACAATGCGTCCTGTTCCATCGGCCCTTTCATTCGGTTGTTCGATGATGGTTATTCCTTGGATGACGTGCGTCAGGCTGATCTGAATATGCAAATATCGGGTGAAGATGGCTACGAACTCACGGGGTTCTCCTCCATGAAGGAAATCAGCCGTGATCCGGTCGATATCGTCAGCCAGACCATCGGCCGGCATCACCAGTACCCCGATGGATTTATGCTGTTTCTGGGGACCTTGTTTGCGCCGACCGAAGATCGGGATGTGCCGGGTGAGGGCTTTACGCATAAAGTGGGCGATGTGGTTTCAATTTCATCGGCAGGGTTGGGGCAACTCAGCAACACGGTTCGATTGTCGACGCAATGTCCGGAATGGACGTTTGGCATTGCCGCGCTCATGCGGAATTTAAATTCCAGAAACCTTCTATCTTAGCAGTGGCTCCGCAGCTCAGTTCGCTTTAGGCGTTCGTGTTTTCGAATCTTGTCTTGCGGAAAAACAAGAAGGCGGAATCTTCGGTAGATCCTGTATGACTAGGTCCGCCTGGGGTAAAATTTTGCATCACGACCGGGTCCACTAGTCCATGAGCCGGCCTAATTATCGGTAATATGGGACAGCAATGCCGATGACCTGAAAATCAAGCGGCGACACGCGTGGCAGTGCTTTTAAGGATATAATTACGCGCCGTATATTAGAAGGTTCACCAACTACAGCATCCGGAATATGTGTTTGAGCGCCGCTTAATTGGGTTGATGATCCTTGTCGTTTGGCCAATGACGTTGATTTAGGTGTTGCTGACAGAACGGGCGTTGTTTGTTGCGTTGCAAACGGGCGCGGTTTTGCCGTCGCCGTGGGCTGGGCTGTTGCGATGGGTTGCGCAATTGGTCCTGCTGAGGTGGTTAGGGCACTGCAAAATGGCCTCAACCTGCTCAACCGCGTGCGGACGGAAAAGCTGGGGAAGAAGGGTGACGGTGCATCGTCGCCGCTGTTCAGCGAATTGAAGGATGATGGTGATCCAGGCCCCAAGACCCGTGCCGCTTTCAAGCGCGCTGCAGCTACGTTGGGGCCAGCCAAAGTTAAAGAGGGCATGGCGCTTGGCCGCTTCAAACGGCTTGCTGACAGTCCAACGTTCGGTGAGTTGCGGAAAAGTACTGAAAATATTTTCGGCAACCTGTTCCGTAAGCCGTCAGCGGCGCGGAAGCAGAGAATCACTGACGAGGGATTTGGTCTGCAGGCCACAATCAACGACTTAGGTCGCGATACTCTCGGCAACGCCTTCAAGCCGATCAAGGAAGACGGCGACATTGGGCTCAAGACTTCGAGTGCGTTCGAGCAAGTGCTGCCTGCCGCAAGTGGTGATACCTTCACCAGCAAACTGGGTGAAAACCTCGGTTTCTTCGATGACGATGATGAGCTGTTCGGCTAAGGCCGGATAACTTAAGGGCATGGGGTGGAATTTAGTTTCGTCCTGTGCGCCTAATCCTGTTGGCCGTTGTCAGATATCTGCCCGGCCTTCATCTCTGAGCGTTTCGCAGACTTGCGTGAGGCGCAATATGGCGATGCTGACCTGGTCTGGTGGCACGGCATCCTTGAACCGATAGGCTGCATCTTCTTGGAAAATCTTGCGATTGTTATCGCTCATGTTTTGAAACAGTTTTTGCTGTAATTGTTCATCCGCCTCACCAAGTTTGACCAACGCCACCATGTCATCGTGTTCGGCGACTTGGATTAAGGTCTGTAGGCTGACGTCATCGGCTTCCTTTAGCCGGGCGAAAAGTCGGTCATAGCTGACTTGATTTAATTGGCTTTCCCCCGCGCCACCAAAAATCTGCATGATCTCGAGTAAAAGAACCTTGAGGTCCTTGGCG
>JAESSL010000095.1 GCA_016764135.1 Alphaproteobacteria bacterium | reverse complement strand
TTGCGTGGAATCAGTCTGGATATCCCTGCGGGCAGTTTCAAATCCGACGACCATATGCTGTTGGTCCGGGCGGATGCGTCCGTTTGGCGCCCCGGCGACATTGAAACGCTCTCGATCCGGGGGGCCACTCGCCTGGGCGACGTTGCGCAGGCGTTCTACGGCCCGGCCAATGCGTTGAGCCATAGCATGTTGAACGGTCGACACGTCATTGGCGTCGGCATTGTGCGCAAGGCGAAGTCGAATACGATTAAGATATCCGAAGGCGTTGACCGCGCGATCAAACGTATTCAACGGCGGTTGGAAAACGTTGAAATTGTAAAAATTTCGGACGACGCCCGGTTCATTCGAAGTTCAGTCCGAGAAGTCGTCACCAGTCTGGCGATCACCATCGGGGTCGTCATTCTGGTCATCTATATTTTCATGGGCGCCTTGAGGCCAACGATTCTGCCCGCTGTCGCGATCCCCGTAGCACTTATTGGGTCGGTCGCCGCGATCTATTTGCTTGGGTTTTCCATCAACATCCTGACATTGCTGGCTCTGGTGCTGGCGACCGGCATGATTGTCGACGACGCCATTGTTGTGGTTGAAAATATTCAACGCCAAAGAGCGCTGGGGCTGAAACCCATGGCGGCGGCGGTGGTTGGCGCCCGTCAGGTATTTTTCGCCGTTCTGGCGACGACGGCGACGCTCGTGTCTGTGTTTGTGCCGATCGCATTTTTGCCCAGTGTGGCGGGGCGGTTGTTTTCCGAATTTGGGTTTGTTCTGGCGATTGCCGTTGCAATATCCTCTTTTGTCGCGCTGACGCTGTGCCCCATGTTGGCGGCGCGGATGCCCGAGGACTCGCCGAAGCGTGAACCGGGGCCATTGCAGAAATTTGGCGGCATGCTGACAAATTTGTATCGCCGGGTGTTGGAATTCACGCTCTCGGCGCGTTTGTTGGTGTTGGGGGGGATGGGGTTGGTTGCCTTGACGGCCATCGGCGTTCACGCAACGCTCGACGAAGAGCTCTTGCCGAAGGAAGATCGTGGCGCGATCATCATCATGATGCAGGGTCCGGATGGCGTTGGACTCGATTATATGGATCGCCAATCCGTCAAAGCCGAAAAGCTGCTCCAGCCACTCCGCGAGAGCGGCGAAGTCGAGAACATCTTCGCCATTGTCGGACGCTGGGATTTAAATCGGGTGTATATTATCGCGCCGCTCACGGATTGGGGCGCGCGGCGGAACCAATTGGATATCGCTAAAAAACTTCGCGGACCCTTGAAGGCGATTCCGGGCGCAACCGCGCGAATTCGGACGCCGAACAGTTTAAATCTGCGACGCGCGGGTGGGCGGTTGGAATTCGCGCTGACCGGTTCCAACTATGTGGATATCGCCGCCGCCGCTGATGATTTCCTACCTGCGATGCGATCAAAGTTTCCTCAGTTCGATGATCTGGAAATTGAGTATCAACAAACCCAACCACAACTGACAATCCGTGTGGACCGGCGCAAGGCGGAGGATCTGGGCGTTTCACTGGACGGCGTCACCAACACTCTTCGCGCGATGGTGGAGCAGTTGGAAGTGACCGAGCTGAACGTCAATGATCGTTCAATTCCGGTTCTGCTAGAATCGTCAGCGGGAACAATCAACGACCCGGATGATTTGCATAATCTGTTTGTTCGTTCCAATTCTGGCGCGCTTTTGCCGCTCTCGGCGTTTGTGACTATCAAGGAAGCGGGCATCGCTGCAGAGCTGGACCGGGCTGGCCAAAAAAGAGCGATTGAAATCGACGCGGGCCTGTCGCCTGGATATACGTTGCGCGCCGCCATGGACGATGTGCGGGCTTTGGCCAAAGAACAATTGCCGGAAGGCATCGGCCTGCGGTTCATCAACGAAGCCGCAACGCTGGACGATACGTCAAACGAGGTTGCAATCACCTTCGCCGTCGCCATCCTTGTCGTGTTTTTGGTGTTGGCCGCACAATTTGAAAGCGTGCTGAGCGCTCTCGTTATTCTGTTGACGGTGCCGTTCGGTCTTGCGGCGGCGATTTTCGCCCTCAAATTCACAGGTGGATCGATTAACCTGTATAGCCAGATCGGTCTCGTCATGTTGGTGGGATTGATGGCGAAAAATGGAATCCTTGTCGTTGAATTTGCGGACCAGTTGCGGGACAGGGGGCATTCAGTCGCGGACGCTATTCATGAGGCGGCGATGGTGCGGTTGCGCCCGGTCATTATGACGATGCTGTCGACCGTGCTTGGCGCGTTGCCTTTGGTTATCGGCGGCGGTGCGGGCGCGGAGGCGCGCCACGCGATTGGTTGGGTCGTCTTTGGCGGCCTCGGCATTGCGACGGTGTTTACGCTGTTGCTGATACCGGTGATATACAGTCTGCTTGCGCCACTCGCGCGTCCCCGGGCGCATGCGGGCGTGCGGTTGGACCGGGAGCTAAGAGAGAGCGAGGCGGGTGCGATCGCGTCTTGAAAGTCCTGTCGAGGTTCCTAAAACCCGCCACCCGCAACGCCGCCGCCATCAAAACCACCGCCGAAGTCACCGCCCATCCCCCCATCACTGCCAGCGTGTGGATTATGAGCCTCGCCGCCATAGCTGTTCATCGTGAGGCCAATCCACAGAGCGTAAATGCTCATGTCTCGATAGCGTGGATCCAGCGTGTCGTCATAGCGCAATTGCCGTCGACCGCGCCGGGCCGCATCCATCAGCGAAAAGATGAGCAAAATAGCGAGAATGCCGCCTACGACAACAGCGACGACGATATCCGCCCAGCCGAAAACCACGGCGATAAGAACGGTGAGCACAACGACACGAACCATCAGACTTCACCTTTTTGATTTGATGCGTCCTAATTATAACACGGATAGCGCGAAGCGGCGATAGTTGGGCGCAGTGCTCATTAGCACCGGCTTTAATTCCGGCTCAATCACGCGTTTTGGGGATCTCGAATCCGGCGGCGCGTTCGACAACTTTGACGATCTCGCTCAAGTCGCCATTTTCCAGATCCATCGCCAAGGCTTGAAACATGGTGAGGTAGGTGGCCATGCCGACAGTTTGTGGAACGTTAAGCCGCTCCGCCTCCATCCGCCACAAGGTCACGTCCTTGGCGGTGATATGAAGCGGCGCCTCCATATTGAATTTTCGGTTGAGGACAAAGTTTGGAATTTTGGAAAGCGACGCGCTGTTTTGGCCAGAACCCGCGTTTATGACCGCGAGCGTCTTTTCAGGATCAACGCCAGCTTTGGACGCCATCACTAATGCTTCGGCGGCGATGGCGAGATTGGTGAATGACATGATGTTATTGGCGATTTTAACCATTTGCGCCTGACCGATTTTGTCGCCGACATAGTGGATATCGCGCGCGAAGGATTTCAGAAACGGCTCGACCTGATCAAAGACTTCCTGGGGACCGGAAGATACGACGGTTATGTCCCCTTCCCAAGCGCGCTGGACACCGCCGGTAATGGGCGAATCAAGCATGGGAATTCCCTTTGCGGTCATGAGCGCCTCGACCTCGGCCAAAGCCTCTGTCCCCATGGTGCCCAGATTGACGAAGAGCTTCATTTTTTTGCCTTTCAACACGCCATCTTCGCCAGAGACGACCGCGTGAAAACTCTCGATGGTCGGCATGCACGCAAAAACGATTTCCGCCTCGTCCGCGACGGCGGCGGGAGAGTCGACCACACGCGCCTGTTTGTCCGCCAAGGATTTTGTCGCTTCTGTATTAATGTCGAAAGCGATCAGGGATTTTTCCTGATCCAGAAGGTTGGAAGCCAATGGCAGGCCCATACTGCCCGTACCGATAAATCCCGCTAGCATGCGTTTGTCTCCGTGCTGTTATCCGATGTCGTGTTCAGGAAACCTAAGCCGAGCCGCGCTGTCAAAAAAGAAGAAACAATTAGAATTGACCGTCGCCAACATTGAAAACCGGTTGCGGCGCCTTCATCATAGGAATATTGCTATCGCGTAAATGACTGGACAAATTCCATGAAAATGAAGGCCATAATCCTGTATCAAAGCGGCGCCGATGCGCCGTACGCGAAAAGCGAGCCATTGCGGGTTGAGGAGGTCGATCTTGC
>JAESSL010000094.1 GCA_016764135.1 Alphaproteobacteria bacterium | reverse complement strand
GCCCCCGCCCGGCGGGGCGGGGCGGCTGAGCGTAAACGCAGACGATGTCGTGGCCTGCGTCAATGAGGGCGGCGAGCGCGCTCACCGCGAAGTCGGGCGTGCCCATATAGGCGATGCGCATTTTTGTCTCTCGGTCGGTTGGGACGCCGCGTCGATCAGGCGGCGTCTTGTTCCTTCAGTTTTTTGATCTTCACCAGTTTACGAAGAATCATGTTTCGTTTTAACGCCGAGATGTGATCGACGAACAGGATTCCGTCCAGATGGTCCATCTCATGGAGAATACAGGTCGCCAAAAGCTCTTCGGCTTCAATTTCGCGTTTTGTGTTGGTTTCGTCCAGATAGGAGACACGGATTTTTGCGGGACGTTTTATATCGGCGTAATATTCCGGCAGCGAGAGACAACCTTCTTCATAGGTCCACAGCTCTTTTGAAGCGGAGAGAAGGGTCGGGTTCGCCATTTGCAACGGCGTTGGCTCGTCGTCCTTGCGCGCCGTGTCGACGGCGATGACTCGGATCGCGGCGCCAATTTGCGGCGCCGCCAGACCAATGCCTGGCGCCGCGTACATGGTTTCTAGTAAATCCGCCATGAGTTTGGCGGTTGTCTCGTCGACCTCCTTCACCCGCTTGCTTCTAATTTTCAAGCGGGGATCTGGAGCGATGATAATTGAACGGATGGCCACGGGTCAGTCCTTAAAACCAAATTTTGCATACACTATCCGCAGCGCGGCCCATTCACCGCACGGCGAATAGTGTAATTATGGTCGAATCAGGTCGGCGTCAAGGGACGCGGCGCAACGTTGGGGTCTGGAATTGCGGACGGCGGATCAGAATTGTACGCGCACGCTGTACGTGACCGTAGTTTCACCATGGGCTGGAACCTCAACACGCCACAGGGCGATATTCGATTGAGGCGTCTCATGGGATTGCGATTCCGAGAGAATGCGCCACTCGCCGGGGATGCGCTCGCGAAGAAAGACGGCTACGGGCTTGTCTTTGCCATTGCGAATTTTAATCTCATGCCCGGATTCAAAAATCCCTTTGGGGAGACCCGAACGTTTGTAATGCGTCTGGCGGCGCTCTGCGCTGATTTCAAACGCGCGACCGGTGGCCAAACGAACCGTTTCGCCACGCGCGGTGTGCGGCATCGCCGCTTCGCCCAGAAAGAGAGGCGATCCATCGGAATCCGCATATAGCCGTATCACGCCGGACGGCAGCACGCGGTCCAGCCCCGACTTGGCGTTGTTTTTGAAGACATAGCGGATTGTCGGATGATCCCGAAGAAGCGCCGGATAGGCGCGATTGTAGGAGGCGCTGTTATTTTCCAACCGGTATTCTTTCACGACGGGAATTGTTGCCGCCTGGAAGAGCGCAATTTGCTTGGATTGTTTGGGACCAATTGTCAGGTTGTCGCCAATGGCGATGACATGAACATCGGAAACAGGCGTCTCTACGATATCGTTGCGGGCAAACGATTTCATCGCCAGGGACTCTGCGCGCGCCAATCGGGGTTGCGCACGACGAGTGCGATTAACCACTCCGGCGACGACCCGCACATTCGCGTTTTTGAAAATGGCGCTGGTTGAATTGGTCAGAGTGACATAGGCGTTCAAGCTAAGCGTGGTTTCGTCCGGGCTGAGGCGACCGACAAAATCGGATCGCCAGCTCAGACCGCCGGTCATATAGGTTAGCGCCAATTTTGTCTGGGTTGCATTTGCCGCGACGCCGCGAATGGACAGAGATGGTTTTAATCGACGCGGGCCGGGCGGCAGGGACAGAATTATTTTATTCTTGGGGATATTACGCGCCTGCCCATCGCTCTCCACCACCACATGGCTGCCGGAAACGTCGAGCAATATTCCTTCCGTTGGATGCTCGGTTCCTTTGCTGCTCCGTCCGCTTTTAATTTGCACGGATGTCCCGATGGACTTTCGCTACAGCATGTCCCAGCTCAGGGTCTGTGCGTCGAAATTAATGTCTTTTATGGTCAGCGCGCGCTTGGGGGTCTGTTCGATAAACAGGCTGGACGGGTTTATGGCGTCGGTGACGCCGTGAATGCGGAGCGTCAAAGGGCCCTTGGGGAGGTTCACCTGGCGCGTATCGCGAACTAGCGCCAGGTTGTTGTTGTAGATCGTTAATCCCAACGCCGTGCGCGCCGACAGGGGCGCTGCGATTTCGGCGTTTGCGGGTAGGGGTGCAAGCGCGATTGCGAGAACGGCCATCGCCGACGCCGTGGGAAAATATTGAATGCGCATAGATGCGTCTCCTGTCTTGCTCGTTCAGCCCCCGGAATGGGTATCGCGGTTTATTTCGTCAAAATTTAGACGGGAATACGACAACTTTGCGGCGCAACTGCGCGACTGGTTTATTCATGCCGCGCGCGGAGCGCTGCGGAAAGCGTGCCGTCGTCCAGATAATCGAGTTCTCCACCAACCGGGACGCCATGCGCCAGCCGCGTGATGCGCACATTCGCCGACGACAGGCGCTCCGATACGTAATGCGCGGTCGTTTGTCCGTCGACCGTCATATTTGTCGCTAGAATAACTTCCGTCACTGTCTCCGACTGAGCGCGCTCAACCAGTTTACCAATGCTCAAATCTTCCGGGCCAACGCCATCCAGCGCCGACAGAACGCCGCCAAGGACGTGAAACCTCCCGGAAAAAACATCGGAACGATTCAGCGCCCATAAATCCGCAATACCTTCCACCACGCACAAAAGCGTCTGATCTCGTTTTGGATCGGTGCAAATGGCGCACGGGTCGGTGGCGTCAATATTGCCGCAGGTTCCGCAGGTCTGGATATTGGCTGCAGCGTCCGCCATCGCACGCGCCAACGGGTCCAGCAAGGTATCGCGCTTGCGGATCAGATGAAGCGCCGCGCGCCGGGCGGATCGGGGGCCCAGGCCCGGCAGGCGGGCCAAGAGCCGGATAAGGCGTTCGATGTCTGTCATGACGGCGGCGTGAACCTGTCGATGCGATGGATCGCTAAAAGGGTAGCTTGAATCCAGGGGGCAGTTGAACGCCGCCCATCATCTTGGAGGTTTCTTCCTGCAGGCGCGCATCAACTTTGGCGCGGGCGTCGTTATGTGCGGCGACGACTAGATCTTCCAGGACTTCCGCATCGTCAGGGACGATTAGCGAGGGGTCGATTTTGACCCGTAACATCCCGCCCTTCCCGTTCAATGTGACCTGCACCATACCAGCGGCTGATTCGCCGGATACCTCAATCGTCACGAGGTTCTCCTGCATTTCAGCCATCTTGGTTTGCATCTCCTGGGCCTGCTTCATGAGTTGGCCGAGGTTTTTCATCGCTGCGCCCCTCCTTTGGGTATGTCTTGCGCCGGCAAATTGTCCGATGCGTCGTCTGTTGAATTTTGTTTGGGTGGCGTCTCGCGCATCGTTACGCGATTTATCGTCGCGCCGGGAAAATGAGCTCGAACCGCGTCCACCATCGGGTGGGATTCCGCGTCATGAAGCCGTTCGGCTTTGAGCGTTTCTTCTTGCTGAGCTAGCGTTGCGGCGCCGGGTTCGCTGGAAACCGTGACGATCCAGCGCATGCCCGTCCACTCCGATAGATGCTGGCTCAATTTGCTGGCCAGATCTCGTGGCGCGAGTTCTGAAGGCCGAAATTCAATCCGTCCTGGTGCGAAGGCGACCAGATGCAAATCGTGGCGCAAATGTTTTGTCAGAATGCCTTCGCGGTATTCCTCAAACAACTGAACGACCGCTCCAAAATTTTCTGGATGGCTGAAGGATTGAGCGCTGATAATCGCTTCGGGCTCATCCGTTGCTTCTGGTTCTTCCACCGTTTCTGGCGCTTCCACGGTTGGCGCTATTGGGGCGAAGTCGGGGTTGATGGCGGCGTCCAGATTGGCGTTGGAGTCTAGATTTGGGGGCGGCTGATTTTCATCAATCGACAAGCTTTGAGAGTCGGAGGTCGTGGGCGCTGGCGTGGCGGGCGCTATCGTCTCCGGAGTGGGACGCGCGATGGTTTCCGTCGTAATGTCTGGCGCTCGCGTGCGCTCTTC
>JAESSL010000093.1 GCA_016764135.1 Alphaproteobacteria bacterium | reverse complement strand
TTTCTGGGAACGTCCAAAGCAAAACTCACCACCTGAAATCTCAGTCTTAAGAAATCTCAGTCTTAAAGAGACGTAGTTTCCACGCGGCGGCGAATGCGGTCCCCCATAAGAATTCGCAAGGCGTCGGCGAACGGACCCGCGTTTTCGCCAAGCACCGCGTAAAACGCCGTATCCGCAGCGTCGACATCCTGAGCCGCTTTGGCGAACAGCGCAGCGCCGCTACTCGTCATGGCGATCACAATGATTCGGCCGTCCCCCTCATGCGCCGAACGCTCGATCAACGATGCGGCTTCCAACGCCCGCAGAACCTGAGACGTCATCATTGGATCCGTTCGGCAGTGTCGCGCAAGCGTGGCTTGGGACGCTAAATCTTCAGAAGATTCCGCCAGAGCCTTTAAACCCGCGAGCAAAAGATACTGGGTCGTCGTTAAATCGTGGGGTTTCAGGGTTTTTCGCATTTGCCGTTGCCACGTATTAGCAGCGCGTAATAATAGATAACCGGGAAGTTCCGTCATACTTTTTCCTTACGCCAAGACGAAGGAACCGTCTGGCGATTGATATTTTGACCTTTGGCTCAACCGGAATTTATCCAGAAAACGTCCTCGGCGTCGCAAACGCGAGCTTCTCAAATAAATTGCAATCCTGTTTGTTTACACAGACGCCAATTTGGCGATAGTTTAACACTATGTTCGGCGCACCGTAGTCCAAAAGTGGTGCGGCGTTTTTTTTGGGGAGGGCGCCTGTGCCTATAAGAATAGCAGTAATCGGATCGGGCCCGAGTGGGTTTTATACAGCAGACGCGTTGCTGAAAAGCGACGCGGACGTCGAAATCGACATCATCGACAAATTACCAACGCCATTCGGATTAATTCGCGCGGGCGTCGCCCCGGATCACCAGAGCACCAAGCGCGTTGCACGGTCTTACGAACGAACGGCGCAGGATGATCGCGTTCACTATTTCGGGAATGTCGAGATTGGCGGCGACGTCACCATTGATGAATTACGGGACTGTTACGACGCCGTCGTTGTGGCGATCGGCATGCCCGGAGATCCGCCACTGAGTATTCCAGGCGGCGATAAGGAAGGCGTTATTGGCGCGACGAAATTTGTCGGTTGGTATAACGGACACCCGGACTTCGCCAACTTCACACCGAACCTGAACACTAAAAATGTCGCGGTAATCGGCAACGGTAATGTCGCCATCGATGTCGCCCGCGTACTGGTTAAAACCACCGCCGAAATGGCGGCGACCGACCTGCCCGGCCCCATCGGCGAGCAAATACAGTCAGCGCCGATCACCGACGTATATATGTTCGGCCGGCGTGGACCGGTCGAGGCCAAATTCACCAATGTTGAATTGCGGGAAATGGGACAGCTGGAAAACGCCGTCGCCATCCTCGATCCCGATATTTTGCCGGATGAGGTGACGGGGGATTGGTCTGATCGCGACAAGCGCCTTCGGGAACGGAATTTGAAAACATTACGTGAATTCCCCGACATCGACCCGGGCGATAAAAACAAAAAGGTTCATTTTGTATTTTACGCGCAGCCCGTGGAAATTCTGGGCGGCGACACGGTGACCGGCATCCGTCTGGAGAAAACGACTGTGGTGGACGGACGCGCGCGCGGTTCAGGCGAATTCTTTGAAATTGAATGTGGCCTGGTGATCCCAGCCATTGGATACGCGTTACAACCCTTTGACGGACTCCCCGTTGACGAAAAAACCGGCTGCGTAACCAACGACGATGGCCGAATCGACGAGGGTTTTTATGCTGTCGGCTGGGCGAAACGTGGCCCGACGGGCGTTATCGGCACCAACAAACCAGACGGCAAGATCGCGGCGGCGCAAATTCTGGAAGACATTTCGGAAGGGGTGAAACCCGGCGGGGAGGCGCTCAAGGCGCTGTTGACCAAAAAGAACGTCCGTTGGAGTGATTTCGATGATTGGCAGACGATCAATGAGGCGGAAATCAGCAACGCCCGACCAGACGCGCCGCGTGAAAAATTTCTGTCCATGAACGACATGCTCGTCGTCGTGGGAAAGGCGTAAAATTCGCCAAGATTCACCTCAATTTGGAAGATATTTTGCGCCGCGCACTGGCAGAATCAGCGCGGCGCGCCATTTAACAACATAATATGCATGTAGATTGCCATGAACGCTGTTGAAACGCAGGGTTCCGTGCGATAGACAGTCAGTTTGTGGCCCCTTCCCTGAAGCGGCGCCATAGAATATTCAGTATTCATAAGGTCGCCCCCTAATCGTTTAGCGTAATACGATGCCTTAACATTCCACGCTGGGCGGCATTTAACGGAGGACAATTTTGATGGCTGTAGTCGCCGAACACGTCGAGGATGAAATCCCGAGACAAGAGATTGAATCCGCTGTCATCCGATTTGCCGGAGATTCCGGAGATGGAATGCAGTTGACGGGCAGCCAGTTTACGCTGGCCACCGCATTGCAGGGCAACGACCTTGCGACTTTCCCCGATTTCCCAGCGGAGATTCGAGCGCCCATCGGCACAACGTTTGGCGTATCCGCCTTCCAGATCAATTTTGGCTCCAAGGGTATTCAGACCTCCGGCGATGTCCTCGACGTTCTTATCGTGATGAATCCCGCAGCCCTGAAAGTAAACGCCAACGATTTGCGCGCAGGCGGCCTGATCATTGCGGATATTGGCGCCTTCACCAAACGGAACCTGACCAAGGCGGGATATGAAAGTAATCCGCTGGAAGACGGCAGCCTTGCCAAATATAAGGTCCTGGAAGTCGATATGAGCCGGCTGACCAAGGAAGCGGTCAAGGAAATGGGCTTAACGTCCAAGGAATCCCTACGTTGCAAGAACATGTGGTCGCTCGGCCTGATTTACTGGATGTATGGCCGTAAACGGAAAGCCACCGTTGATTGGCTGGAAGAAAAATTTGGCAAAGTTCCCAATATCGCCGCCGCGAACATCGCAGCGCTCAATGCGGGACATGCGTTTGGCGAGACGGCGGAAATGCCGTCGGAAGTCCGACCACTGACGATTCCCGCCGCCGAGATTGAACCGGGCCTCTACCGAACCGTTACGGGCACGGAAGCCGCGGCCTGGGGATTGGCTGCAGGCGCTCAATTGGCGGGTCTGGAGCTCCTCTTCTGCTCCTATCCCATCACACCGGCCTCCGCCGTCCTCCACACGCTGGCGGGCATGAACGACTACAACGTCACGACCTTTCAGGCGGAAGACGAAATCTCCGCCGCCTGCGCCGCGATCGGGGCGTCCTATGCGGGATCGCTCGGCGTCACCTCAAGCTCAGGACCCGGCGTCGCCTTGAAGACCGAGGCGATCGGACTGGCGATCAGCACGGAAC
>JAESSL010000092.1 GCA_016764135.1 Alphaproteobacteria bacterium | reverse complement strand
GCCGTAGTTGAGGCAATCGCCGCCCATTTTGCCGCGTTCGACGAGGACGACATTGGCGCCCATCTGGGATGCGCCCGCCGCGACGGAAAGGCCGCCAGACCCGGCGCCGATCACGCATATATCCGTTTTGAGGAGAGTTGAACTGTTTTCCGACATGGAAGCGCCTTTGCTGTTTAGCGCATCTTATCGGCTTGCTGTGAAAATGGCGCTAAAAGGTTCGTGATAACCGCGTCATCACGCAAGGCTCTTGGTCGCAATTTCAAAGACATCCGGCGACAGAGGGCGTTCTGAATCGAGGATCCGTTGAATTTGACCCTTCATCAACGTCTGACGGTCAGAGTCGAATTTGCGCCAAGGGCCCAGCGGTCCCATTAGCCGCGCCGCAACTTGCGGGTTCAGGGCGTCGAGCTCCAGTACCCGGTCCGCCAGAAAGGCGTAGCCTGCGCCATTGGCAGCGTGGAAACGCGCTTGATTTCCGCTGCAAAAAGCGCCGACCAGCGCGCGGACCTTGTTGGGGATCCGGATTGAAAAGGATTCGTGATCCAGCAGCGTAATGACATTGTCCAGAGTTCCCGGCAAGGAGGATGCAGCCTGAAGCGCCAGCCATTTATCCACGACGATATTGTCGTCTTTCCAGCGTTCATAGAAGGCGTCGAGCGCTTCCATCCTGGCGGGGGCGTCGATATGAGACAGGATCTCCAGCGCCGCCATTGTGTCGGTCATATTGTCTGCATGCTGAAATTGCGCGCGGCACAAATCGAGACCGGTTTGCGTGCCCGCAGCGGCGAGGTAGGCCAGCGCCGTGTTGCGCAAGCGCCGTCGTCCGGCAGAGGATGCATCCGGCGCATAGGTCTGATTGCTGGCGTTGTCGTGATAGAGCCGAGTCATAGAATCGGTCAGTTGCTCGGCAATCTCGACCCGCAAGCCTTCGCGCGCGCTGTGGATGGCGTCCACATCGACAATGTTCATGCGCGCCGCGATATATTGCTCGCCGGGAAGCGTTAACATTTGCGCCAGAAACGCCTTGTCCAACGCGGCGTCGCCAACGGATGCGGCGAGGGCGTCGATAAAGGCGTTCGCCGGGGTGATGTCGGCGCCGGTTTGCAGCGCATTCACCCGGTCCAGCAAGATGTCGGTGGCGAATTGCTGACCGGCTTCCCACCGGTTGAACGGGTCGCTGTCATGAGACATGAGAAACGCGCGTTCGGATTCGTCCATCTCCATTGTCAGACGAACCGGGGCGGAAAAGCCTCGAAGCAGGGATGGAATTGGGCGCTCGGGTACGTCAATAAACCTAAAAACCTGACTTTTTTCGCAGACGCGCAACACAAGCTGCGTTGGTTGGTCTTTTGGGTCGGTGGGGGCGGCTTCACCGTCCAGACGCAGCGGTAAATCCGCGCCGTCCGGCCCGATCAGTCCCATGGCGAGTGGCGCAAGCACAGGTTTTTTGTCTGTTTGACCCGGCGTTGAGGATTGTGTTTGCGTCACGGTCAGGGCGTAGGTTCGGGAATCCGCATCATACTCGCCTGTCGCATGGAGTGTCGGAGTCCCCGCCTGATCATACCAGTTTCGAAATTGAGAAAAGTCTTCGCCGCTGGAATCGGCCATGGCGGCGCTGAAATCCTCCACTGTCGCCGCTTCGCCGTCATGACGTTTAAAATAAAGGTCCATGCCCTTTCGAAACGCCTCGGGCCCGATCAAGGTGTGGATCATTCGCACGACCTCGGCGCCCTTTTCATAGACCGTGGCGGTATAGAAATTGTTGATCTCGATATAGGATTTTGGCTGCACCGGATGGGCGAAGGGGCCGGAATCCTCGGCGAATTGCCGGGCGCGTAAGGTGCGAACGTCGCCGATGCGCTGGACTGGTCGCGAGCGTTGATCGGCGGAAAACTCCTGATCCCGGAATACGGTCAGACCTTCTTTGAGGCTGAGCTGAAACCAGTCCCGGCAGGTCACCCTGTTGCCGGTCCAGTTGTGGAAATATTCATGGGCGATGATGGCTTCGATATTGGCGTAATCCGCGTCGGTGGCGGTGTCCGGGCGGGCCAATACGTATTTGTCGTTAAAGACGTTCAGACCCTTGTTTTCCATCGCCCCCATGTTGAAGTCGCTGACTGCGACAATCATGAAAATATCCAGATCGTATTCCAGCCCGAACACGTCTTCGTCCCAGCGCATTGAGGTTTTCAGCGATTCCATGGCGAAGTCGCAGCGGTCCTCTTTACTGTGCTCCACGAAAATTTGCAGGGTGACGTCACGTCCGGATTTTGTCGTGAAACTGTCCTCAACGCTGGCCAGGTCGCCCGCAACCAGCGCGAACAGATAAGATGGTTTTGGATGTGGATCGCGCCACTTTACCCGGTGTCGATTGTTGGGCAGATCTTCAGAATCGACGAGATTGCCATTCGAGAGCAATACGGGATAGAGCGATTTATCGGCGCAAATTTCCGTACTGTAGACCGAGAGGACATCCGGGCGATCCAGCGCGTATGTGATCTTCCGAAAACCCTCCGCCTCGCATTGCGTGACAAAATTGCCGCTGGATTTATAGAGTCCCTCCAGCGCCGTATTGTTCTGGGGCTCGATTGTATTTTCGATTTCCAGCATAAAGTTGGCGGGCGGGTTCTCGATGATCAGCGTATCCGGCGTCACCGCATAGGCGTGGGATTCCAGCAGCCGCCCGTCGATTTTCACTGATTTCAGGACCATATTCTGGCCATCGAGGACGAGCGGTGCGCCGGTGTCCGCATCGTCTCGTCGGCGCACGCTCAAACGCGACTGGACCAGAGTCGCTTCCTCGCCAAGATCGAAGGAGAGGTCAATGGCGTCGATGGCGTAGGGCGTCGGTTTGTAGTCCGCCAGATGGATCTCGCTGGGTGCAGTCTTTGTCATGGTCGCCACCGAAGGGTTGGAATCGTTATCGAAAGGTCCAGGGTCGCCACCAAGGGGCTGGCTTAACCGGGCAGGGAATAAACCGTGTCTGGGCCAGGTTCCCCATCGCACAAAACTTTGCCTTCCGCCTGCATCTGGATCAGATGCGCCAGCATTGACCGGGCGGCGGCGCCATACAATTGCGGGCGGGCGTTGACGTAGATAATCGGCACCATGTCGCCAATAATTGTTTGCCCATCTGCGATGCATTCGAGGATCTGGTCCTCGCGACGTTGCCGGTGCTGAATGAAGGATTGAACAAAGGGTTTGGTGTCGCGGATCGGCGGGCCGTGT
Organism: Alphaproteobacteria bacterium; assembly: GCA_016764135.1. GTDB lineage: Bacteria > Pseudomonadota > Alphaproteobacteria > UBA8366 > JABJJH01. The sequence continues at coordinate 2,601 of JAESSL010000092.1, read as the reverse complement.
GTCGGCCAGAAAACCGAATCGTCCCGATCGAGCAGCTTGTTCAGCGACGCCATATATTGCGCCATATCGCCATCGGGGGGAGAGACGATGGATGTCGACCATCCCATGACGTGATCGCCGGAAAACAGCGCGTTTTCTTCTTTCAACCAGAAGCACAGATGGTTCGACGTGTGACCCGGCGTGTGGACGGCCTCAAAGGTCCAGCCATCGCCTTGGATAACGCCGCCGTCCTTGATGACGTGATCGGGGACAAACGCAAAATCGCCGCCTTCTTCGACCTTCGGTCCGCCGCGGTCGCCGCCATGGGGGCCATAGCCATAGGTCGGCGCGCCGGTGCGTTCCTTCATGGGCGCGGCCGCCGGGGAATGGTCCCGATGGGTGTGCGTCACCAGAATATGCGTGACGGTTTCACCTTCCACCGCCTTGAGCGTCGCTTCAATATGCGCGTCGTCCAGGGGGCCGGGGTCGATGATCGCGACATTGCCGCGCCCGATGATGTAGGTGCCGGTGCCCTTATAGGTGAAAGGGCCGGGGTTTTCCGCAATAACCCGGCGGATCATGGGGGACACCTGGTCCACCTTACCGTATTCAAATTCGATTTCTTTAACGAAGGGGACGGACATTGGCATGGGCGCCTCATAAATGAACAATGGTTAGAAAGATGTGACGCCATTCAAGCGACGTCAACCCGGCGGCGAATTACCTTTGGAGGACAGGGGCGGAGGATAACCAGTGGGGAATTGTTTGCGGAGGTACCAAGGGGTACAGTCTGGCAAACGGTATTCACCGAATAATCCTCCACGGGAGAATAAAATGTTTACGACACGTCCGGAAATCCTCGGTACTTATGGCGTGGCCTCATCGACGCACTGGCTCGCCTCCAGTGTCGCGATGAAAATGCTGGAAGCTGGCGGCAACGCCTTTGACGCCGCCGTCGCCGCTGGAATGACCTTACAGGTCTGTGAGCCTCATCTCAATGGTCCGGGCGGTGATATGCCCGCGCTCATTTACCGGGCGGACCAGCGTAAATCGCAGGTAATCTGCGGGCAGGGCGTGGCGCCGGATGGCGCAACCATCGCTCATTACAAGGGATTGGGACTGGATATGGTGCCGGGCAGCGGGTTGCTGGCCACGGTGGTGCCGGGCGCCTTTGACGCCTGGATGTTGATGTTGCGCGATCACGGCACCATGACGCTGGAGCAAATTTTCGAACCGGCGATCTCCTACGCCATCAACGGCGTGCCCGTGGTGCCGCGCATTACGGATACGGTCAACACGGTGCGTGAACTGTTCGAGACCGAGTGGCCGACATCGGCGGCGTTGTTCCTGCCAAACGGGCGCCCGCCTGTGCCGGGCACGTTGTTTTACAATCCAACGATGGCTGCGACCTGGCAACGGTTGATCGCCGAAGGCAAGGCTGCGGGCGGTAGTCGGGAGGCGCAAATCGATGCGACGCGCAATGCCTGGTATGAAGGTTTCGTCGCCGAGGCGATGGATAAGTTCTGCCGTGAAAACGAAGTTATGGATGTTAGTGGGCGGCGTCATTCCGGTGTTTTGACCGGTGACGACATGGCCAAATGGCGGGCGTCATATGACGAGCCGCAAACCTATGATTTCCGCGGCTACACAGTGATGAAAACCGGCCCCTGGGGTCAGGGTCCTGTGCTTTTGCAGCAATTGGCGTTGCTGAAGGAATACGGCTTGAAGGCGATGGATCCGACCGGTCCTGACTTTGTTCATGTGGCGGTGGAGGCGGCCAAACTCGCTTTTGCGGATCGGGAAGCCTTTTACGGTGACCCCAACTTCGTCGAAACGCCAATGGACACCTTGTTGTCGGATGATTACAACCGCGCGCGCCGCGAATTGATCGACATGGATCGCGCGTCGCTGGAATTCCGCCCCGGCGAGATCGAAGGCTATGGCGGCGCCGTTGATTATGCGGCTCATGTCGCGGCGGCGGGCGACGACAAATACGCCAAATTCGGCATCGGCGAACCGACGGTCGGCAAGCAGAGTCAGGTGCGAGGCGATACCTGTCACGTGGACGTCATCGACCGCCACGGCAATATGGTGGCGTGTATGCCAAGTGGCGGTTGGCTGCAAAGCTCGCCGACCATCCCCGAGCTGGGCTTTTGTCTGAACAGCCGGGCGCAGATGTTCTGGTTGGAGGAAGACCGCCCCGCCACGCTGGTGCCGGGCAAACGACCGCGCACGACCTTGTCGCCGTCCATGGCGTTGAAGGATGGCGAGCCCTACATGGTGTTTGGTACGCCGGGCGGCGATCAGCAGGATCAATGGCAAGTGAACGTATTCCTGCGTCACACCCAATTCGGCATGAACTTGCAGGAAGCCATCGACGCGCCGTCCTGGCATTCGGAGCATTTTCCGAATTCGTTTTTCCCGCGCCCGGCGAAACCGGGCAGACTGGTGCTCGAAGGGCGCTTTCCGCAAGCGACAATCGACGAACTCAAGCGTCGGGGCCACGATGTGGAAGTCGGCGACGATTGGTCGGAAGGCCGGATGTGCGCCGCTGCTCAGGAGAACGGCATTCTCAAGGCCGGATCCAACCCACGCGGCATGCAGGGTTACGCCGTGGGGCGT
>JAESSL010000091.1 GCA_016764135.1 Alphaproteobacteria bacterium | reverse complement strand
TAGGTAATCCTGTGATAAATTTCGTCCGACACCAGACGAATGCCGTGGACGTCGCAATATCTGGCCAACTCAGCCAACGCGGTTTCGGACAACATCGAGCCTGTCGGATTGGCGGGACTGGCGATAATCAGCCCATCGAGCGAACCTTCCGCCCGAGCCCGATCCAGTAATTCCGTCGTTGGTTGAAAGGCGTGCTCGATATCGGTTTCCAGAAGCACCGCCTCAATTCCGAGTGCGGACAGGATCGTGCGATAGCAAGGATAGCCGGGTGATGCGAGCGCGACGCGATCACCAATATCAAAGGCGGCGAGAAATGCCTGAACGAAGGCGCCGGACGAGCCTGTGGTGACAATGACCCGCCCCGGATCCACCGCATGTCCATATACGTCGCCATAATGTCCAGCGATCGCCTGGCGTAGTTCTGGCAATCCAAGCGCTTCGGTATAGCCGAGACGATGCGACCGCAGAGCAGTTTCAGCCGCGCGTAAAACGCCCTCAGGCGCGCTGGTGTCGGGTTGCCCGACCTCCATATGATAGACAGTTTCACCCTGCGCTTCGCGCGCATTCGCCGCACGCATTACCTCCATAACGTGGAAGGGGGGCAGGTCGCGTGACCGAAGCGATACTTTTACCGACATACGGCTTTCTCCTCGTCCGAAATATTATTTTGCTGAGCCGGAATACTGTGTAGCTGAGATAGAGTGCGCGGACGATCCCCTGAGGCCTCTGTCGGACCTAGCGCTCGGCTTCGCTCGCCAAACCGTCACCTCGTGGATCAGACGCGACGAAGCAGGCAATTTCTTCAATTCCCGATCCAAGTCCCAAGGGGCATTCAGCCGCATTGACCAACCCCAGAGTGGGCGTGGATTCTATCCGGTGCCCCTTGCCTCTCAATTGAGTCGCAATCCCTTTCGGGAGGCTTTTCTCCACCAGCACGACATCAGGAACGCCGCCATGATGAACGCGTGGCAGCGCAATAGCGCGTTCGAGCGTTTTCTCAGAAAACAACGTCTCCGCCACCACACGCGCCAACGCCGTCGTCGCCGCGCCGCCGCCCGATGCAGCCCCGCCAAAGCGAAACGCCTGTTCCTCAGCGCTTACCGCAATCACCGCGCCCAAGGATAGCGCATTGCGATTTCCCCGCCCCGGCGCCGCTGCGAGTACAACGCCAAATCCCGGCGCAACGCGTCCAATGCCAAACAAGTTATAATTGGTCAACGTACACACCACAGCCTGTCCCACCAGATCGACAACGACAAAGCTTGTCTGGGCCGGATTTTCCGGCGCCCCGCGTGGCGAGGGCTTCAAACGGCGCGTCGGCGTCGCGCGACCAGCGTCGAAGCTCGCCATCATCGCCACCGCATCCGATAACTTGGAACCGTTCCCGAGCAGGGCGGCGTCACGAGCGCCAAACGCGCGCTTTGACGCTTCAATCAACAAATGCAGGCGCTCTGCCTCATTGGCGCGCCGATACCGGTCCTTTATCGCCACCATCGCCAAAATCCGGTTTACCGCCATTCCGGCGCCGGCGGGGGACGGCGCGAACTTCAAAATTTCCAAGCCATGGCGAAATTCCAACGGCTTCCGCCATTGTGGTGAAAATTTCTGTAGATCAGATACCTGCAATCCAGCGCCCGCTTTTCGCGCGGCGTTGACGAATTGGCGCGCCAGATCGCCCCGATAAAAACTGTTCACGCCGCCGATACGAATTTTGGCGAATGTCTCCGCCAGATCCAATTGAATGAACTGATCGCCTTCGCCATAAGGTTTTCCGTCCGGTCGCGCAAATATCAGTCGCGCCGCGGGATCGGAAAACAGAGGGCCCGCCGCCAGAGCGAGGCTTTTTGCCGACGCCCGAGACACCACATGTCCGAACCGAGCCATCTGCTCGGCCTTGCCAAGATGACTGCGCAAATCAATCGAGCCAAAGCGCGCATGCATCGCCGCAACGCCGCGCAACAAGGTTGGGACCGCACCGGGTCGATCCGCGGACCGGTCTTTTGTTGCGGGCGCAGGCGCTATGAAATCTAGCGCGACCGTCTTGCCGTCGTCATGCACGAGACACACGCCGCCGCCGCCCAAACTTACAGCCCCCGGCATGGTCACCGTCAAGCTCAAGGCCAGAACAGTCGCGGCGTCGACAGCCGTACCGCCAAGTTTGAGAACTTTCTCCGCCGCCAGAACGGCGTTGGGCTCGTCACCCGCGACAACGCCGAAAAAGACGGTGTCGCCTTTTTCAACCGTTTTTACGACCGGCGATGCAGAGGGCGCCGTTGCCGACGCTGCGCGTGGCGATGGGTCATCGCGAAAAAATCCGCTGATCACGCCGGTCACGCCGCCGCTGGAGCCGTCCGCACACCCGGCTATCGCGCTAAAGAGCGCTAAGCATATTGTGACTTGACCAAAACGGCGCATACTACCAAATGAAGCAGGTCGCCAAAGGAGTTTTTACTTGTTGAAACGCATCACCGTATTTCGCGCCCTGTGGTTGAATGCCGCCATCAGCCTAGGTGTTCTGCTTACGCCGCTGAGCACGGCGACGGCAAGAGGATTCTCGTTCATTCGCGACACCGAGATCGAGAACGCCATCCGCATCTACACCGCGCCAATTTTCCAGGCTGCGGGATTGCAGGCCGCGGATATCCGCATTTTCCTGATAAACGACCCAACCCTCAACGCCTTTGTCGCGGGCGGACAGAATATATTTATCAACACCGGCCTGTTGATGCGCGCAACCGGCCCCAACCAGGTCATCGGCGTGCTGGCCCACGAAACCGGTCATATCACGGGCGGCCACCTTGCGCGAATACAAGACCGCCTGAGCAACGCATCGGCGCAGACGATTCTGACCTATGTCCTGGGCGGTCTGGCCGCCGTCGCGTCCGGACAGGCCGGCGCCGCGCAAGCGGTCATCGCTGGCGGCGTGCAGATCCAGCAGGCGTCGATGTTGAATTATACGCGTTCCATGGAGCAAAACGCAGATCAGGCGGCGGTGACGTTTCTGGACGAGGCGAATATTTCCTCGAAGGGACTGATGGAGTTCCTCGAGTTGCTGTCGTCGCAGGAATCCCTGATTGTCGCCAATCAGGACCCCTATGCGCGATCTCACCCGTTGACGAAAGACCGTATTAAATTCATGCAGAACCACGTGGCTAATTCGCCGCTGACGATGAAACCAACGCCGGACGCCCTGCAGGCCATGCATGAGCGAATGCGCGGTAAATTGAAGGGCTTCCTGAATGAGCCGGAGCGTAGCCTGAACGAATTCGACGCGACCGATGAAAACATCGGCGCGCAATACGCACGCGCTATCGCCTTCAAGCGTCAGCACAAAATCGACGACGCGCTGGCCATCATGGACGCCCTGTTGACGAAATCACCGAAGGATCCGTTCTTTCATGAATTGAAAGGCGATATCCTGCAGGACGCGGGCCGCATCAGAGCCTCCGTCGCGCCCTATCGGGCGGCCGTGAAAATTTTACCCTGGGCGGCGCTCATTCGCACCAACCTGGCGCAATCTCTGCTTGAGCTGAACGATGCGGACGCCGATGAAGAAGCGTTGGAAAATTTGCGCGAGGCCGTCCGATACGAACCTGAAATCGGGCAAATCTGGCGCCTGCTTTCGACCGCCCATGCGCGGCACGGCGATCAGGGCAACGTAATGCTGGCGCTGGCGGAAGAAGCCATGCTGAGGGGACGCGACGCCGAGGCGCGCGGTCGCGCCGAACGGGCATTGAATTTGCTTCCACGAGGATCGAGTGGATGGTTTCGGGCGCAGGATATCGCCAACGCGACCAGTGAAAGCAAGTAGCCGTAATCGTCTTAATTTCATCCAACTATCAAATCCCCGTGACAAATTCCCACGCGTGATCCCTTACGGTTTACCCCGGCAGCGGATCATGTCATGGATGACGTTATACTGACGGCACGCATTGAAAGGCGCATCATGGCTGCACTGCAAAAGGCTCAATTGACCCAATATGGACGACTGGCGCGACGAACGGCCTTGTTGTTTATCTTTGCGGCGGGGCTGTTTAATTTTGCATCTCCGCATGGCGAGGTTGCGGCGCAGGCGTTCAGCGAACAACAGCACACTCAATTTGAAGCCCTCATAAAAGACTACATACTCACGCATCCCGAAGTCATCGTGGAATCGATGGAGCGCTG
>JAESSL010000090.1 GCA_016764135.1 Alphaproteobacteria bacterium | reverse complement strand
GGGCGCTACGCCGCCATGTACAAGCCGTATCATCTGATCGGGTTGGAGCTGAATATTTCTATCATGAGTGCGGCGCTGAGGGGCGAACCGACAGGCCAGACGCGACGCTTCGCCGGTGATGTGGCGGCGGTCGCCAAACGCGCCCTGAAGGCGGGTGAAATGCTGGATGGCGAGGGTGGTTACACGGTGTGGGGTAAATTGTTGCCCGCCGCCGATAGTCTGGCGCGGCGCGCCCTGCCCATCGGGCTGGCGCATGGCGTCGCGTTGACGCGCGATATTGCGATTGGAGAGATCGTCTCCTGGGATGACGTGGCGGTTCGGGATAACCGAACGATCAGCGTTCGGCGCGCCATGGAAGCGGAATTCGCGGCGTAACAACGATGAACACCGCACCATCGAGCTCCGGAGTTGCGCTCAATTTCGTCGGCGCCGCGACAGCGCCAAGCGGCGAAGTGCGAGGCATTGATATTGCGGTTGAATCGATGCTGGGGGCGGTGTTTAAACACGGAACGCAACCCGCTTATCCAATCTATATTGAAGAGACGGCGAAAACAGAGTGGTCTGCGATTGAAGCCATCGCCGCGCGCTCCAGCTCGCGCACAATACACCGGGTTCAACGCGACGACCTGACGGGAACGACCTTGTTTCGGCAGGACCCGGATCTGGCGCATCTGGCTTGGGGCCGCCAGCAATATGGGGCGGGCGCCTATAGTCTCTGCGGATTGGTTCACACCATGGCGGGCGCGCAAACAATGGCGCTTGTCCGGGACTGCATGGTTGCGCCGACCCAGCCCTGGGACGCGATTATTTGTCCGTCCATCGCCATACGCGACGTCGTTGCGCGCCTCTGGAAGTCCTGGGGCGCCTATCAGGATGCGCGGTTGGGGTCGGCCCGGTTGGGCACGGCGCGGTTGGGGGCAGCGCGGGCGGGAACGTCTTTTGAGTGTCCGGTTCAGTTGCCCGTTATTCCGTTGGGGATTGATGTGGCCCGGTTTCGATCCGATGAAGCACGTCGAGCGGCGCAACGCCGAGCGCTGGGCGTCGCAGACGACGCCATCGTCATCCTGTGTCATGGTCGGCAGAGCTATGCCTTCAAGCAACATCCCATGCCTGTTCTTTTAGCGGCGGAGGCGACCGCAAATGCCGTTAATCGGCCAATTCATGTGATTTTCTCCGGATATTTTCACCCTGAAAGCTTTGAAGCGGATTTCCGCGCCACAGCGGCGGCGTTTTGCCAAAAGGCCACGGTGGGGTTTATCGGCAATGACGATCCAGACTTTCCGTACGGATTATGGTCTGGGGCGGATATCTTCGTGTCGCTCTCCGACAACATTCAGGAGAGCTTTGGTCTGACGCCGATTGAGGCGATGGCGGCGGGGCTGCCGGTGGTGATCAGCGATTGGGACGGGTATCGCGACGCGGTGGAGCATGGCCAGCAGGGCTTCAAGGCGCCTACCTGCATGGCGCCTCCCGGCGATGGCGATGATCTGGCGGACCGGTATGACGCTGGCATGGATGTTTATGGCGAATATCTGGCGGGGGCGAGCCTGTCCACAAGCGTGGACGTGGCGGCGACGACGGAGGCCTTTACAGCTTTGGCGTCAAATGATGATTTGCGCAAACGCATGGGGGCGGCGGGACGCCGGCGCGCCGAAGAGGTTTACGACTGGCGCAACATTATCCCGCGCTATGAGGCGCTTTGGGATGAACTTTCGGCTATTCGGGCGGCGACCACGACCGTTCCCGAGACCGACGGCCTGCGAAATCCGGTCTTTCCTGACCCTTTTGCGCTGTTTCGCGGGTTTGCGAGCGCGCCGTTGCGTGATGCGGACCGATTGGTTCTCTCTGTTTCTCTGGAACAGGTGAATGTCGTGTTTTCGCAACGTATGAACATGTTTCGGGCGGATTTACTGCTTCCGCCGCCGGATTTGGTGGTTTTGGCGCAATTAGCGCGTCGTGAGGGGGGCGTTGATGTGGCGACGGCGGTGTCCAGATTTGACGATGCGCCCCGCGTTCGGCGTAGCCTCGTCTGGCTCCTGAAAATGGGCGTATGCGCCTTGCGCCCCGCCGCATGAGCGGCGTTCCTAAAATTATCGCAGGTCTGGGCGCAGTTTTCTGTCTCATTGCGCCGATTGGTTTGGCCTTTGGACAATCTGTAGAACTCACGCGACTGCACCAGGAAGGCGCCGCCTATTATAAAGCGGGCGACTTCAAGGCGGCGATTCCGATTACGGAGCAGGCGCTGGTCCTGTCGGAACGCGAGTTTGGCCCGAATGGGTCGCGAACCGGATTCGTCCTTCGGAATTTGGCGAGTCTGAAGGAGAAAGTTGGTGATTTTCGCGCTGCGGAGCCGCTGTACCGTCGCGCCGCCGCTATTTTATCGGCGTCCCTCGGCGCCAACCACGCGGTTGTTCGGGAAACCGACGCGCAGGCGGTGCGTGCGGCTGATTTGGCGCGACGGCAACCTGTAACGCGTGAGCGAATTGAGTTGACGCCACCGCCCGCAATCCCACGCAGGACGTCGCGAAAAACACTGGGGTGGTCCGTGCAATTGGGCGCCTTCCGGCAGTTGGACAACGCTCACCGGGAGGCCAAGATATTAGGCGTTGCGCTGGCGGATGTTCTGGACCGCGTTTCTCTGGAAATACGCGAGACTCTTGACGGATCGCAGCGCTTTTACCGGGTCCGGACGCTCGCACTGCGGGATCGTAAGACGGCGAAACGTCTATGCGCCCGAATCAAGGCGAAGGGGCGTCCCTGTTTTCTGATAAAGTGATTATTTATAGGGGGTTGAGGATGTCGCCTCTTGTAGAGATTCAATATTTTTAAGCAGGCCCCGGTCCTGCAGGTTGTCCCATGGCGGCTTCATAACGCTCGGCGAAATGCGGCCAGACATCCGGATTGACGCATCGCGGCGGGAACTGGCCGTTGAGAATTTGCCGCCATTGGATCGCGGCGCCAGTCATCGCTTTTTGTGCGCTTTCATGGGTGAGAGCGGCGATATGGGGCGAGGCCAGCACGTTTTCAAACTTCAGCAAGGGATGGTCGATGGGTGGCGGCTCCTGCATCCAGACATCCAACCCTGCGCCAGCTATTTGTTCGGCTTCCAGCGCCTTGGCGAGGGCGTCCTCGTCGTGAATGCCGCCGCGACCGATGGTGATGAAATAGGCGCTTTGCTTCATGGCTGCGAATTCCGCCGCGCCGAACATGCCGCGCGTTTCGTCGTTTAATCCACAGGCGACGAGGACGAAATCCGACTGCTCGAGGAGTTCCGGTAATTCAACCAGACGCGCATGGCGCTTTTCAGCCTCTTCCGGGGGGATGCGGGGGTGTGTGGCGAGGATGGTCATGCCAAAGGCGGATTTACAGATTTTTGCGACAAGCGCGCCAATCTGGCCCAACCCGACAATGCCCAGCGTTTTGCCGAATATGTCGCTGTTTCGGTAGTCGAAGCGGTCCAGGTCCGGGTCCCGTCGCAAGGCTGCATTGACCTGCGCAATTTGTTTGGTCAGGCAGAGCATCATGCCAAGCGCGTGTTCGGCGACGGCTTCTGCGTTTAATCCGGCCTGATTGGCGATGAGAATCCCCGCATTGGTGCAATCTTCGACGACAATAGAATCATAACCGGCGCCACCGGTGCACACAGCCAGCAGTTTGGGGCATCGCGCGAGAAAAGCGGCGTCGATGACATAGTTCTCCGGCACCAGAATTCGACCGCCGCGCGTATGAAAGCCAATGACCTCCGATAAAATCGGGTCGACGTCGCTATCGGGCATATCCCGGTCGATGCGGGATAATTCTATGTCGCCATCCTGTGTGATAATTTGCTTAAACAGCGTGGGGTCGAGAACGCGTTCAAAGTAACAAACTTTTTTCATCATTTGCTGATCCCTGCACAAATATTCTATGTATTCAATATGATGGCGATATTATTTACAGCGCTAGGCGGCGCAATTTTTGCGGGCGCCTCAGTCGTAAGTACTAATTTTT